>JBMCLF010000170.1:0-4485 GCA_048615215.1 Candidatus Brevefilum sp. | reverse complement strand
ATTATGCCCTTGAGGGCTACCCTGTTACAGAATGGATTGGCTCAGGGTGGAAATTGATGGAAAGCCTCTTGTTGCGCGATCAGGTTGATGAGTCTCTGCCGAAATATCAACGACGAATAGGGCCCAGCCAGCCAAGCGGCCATGAATATCTGGTTGATGGCCAGGCTCCTGAGGTTGGTGATATTGTAAAACTAATAACATTGGGCCAGACGATGGAGCATATCGCATCTGACGGCAAAGAATTTATTTACGAAGGCGATTTTGCGAAGAAACTCTGTGAATATGTTCAAAAATATGGGGGTTGGTTAGAACCAACAGATCTTGAAGGGTTTGAAGCGGAGTGGGTAGAACCAATTCACGCCGATTATCACGGTGTCAGGTTGCACGAATGTCCGCCGAACGGGCAGGGATTGGCGGCGATTATCGCAGCCAGGATCGCAAATGGATTTGACCTTGCCTCAATGAATTGGGTGGATCGGACTCATACATTGATCGAGTGCATGCGTTTGGGATTTGCTGAAGCTCTGCAATGGGTATCAGATCCCCAGCATGTTGAGATACCAAATAACACGTTATTTTCTGATGAATATATAGAAGAACGTCTGGCGATGATAAAACCAAATCAGGCAATAAAACACATAAATTCTGGCATTCAACCTGTGGGTGATGACACCGTTTATTTGAGTGTTGTTGATGGTAAAGGAAACGCCTGCTCTTTAATCAACAGCCTGTACATGGGAGGTGGCACGGGTTTGGTTGTTCCCGGAACGGGTGTATTTCTTCAGAACAGGGCGAGCCTGTTTAGCCTGTATCCTGATCATCCCAATTCGCTTGAGGGCGGCAAACGGCCTTACCATACGATCATCCCGGGGATGCTTACCAAGGACGGCGAATTGTTTGCCAGTTTCGGCATTATGGGTGGTTTCATGCAGCCTCAGGCTCATTTGCAGGTAATGTCTAACCTGATTGATTACGGAAACAACCCGCAGCAAGCCCTGGATTTGCCTAGATTTTGTTTAAATGTCAGTCATGGCAGCGGGGTTGGCTCTGAAGATCCTGGTGGAGAGGTATTTATTGAGAAGGGATTTAGTTTTGCAGACATGGCGGAACTGCGAAGGAAGGGACACAGGATTGCTCCCATCCATGCTTATCCTCGTGTTGTTTTTGGCGGTGGACAGGTCATTCAGCGCAACCCTGAAACGGGCGTTCTGATTGCGGGTTCCGATCCCCGTAAAGACGGATGCGCAATGGGTTGGTAGAAGATTTGTTGCTTAAGGGAAGCAGTAAAATCGGCTGCCTGGTTTTTGGCAGTCTTGTTGCTTCAAAGATGCTCAGGCATGCGTTCAAAATTCACCTGGCCATATTCTTCTATCATCTTTGCTCTGATTTGAGCGAGTTTTGCTAATTCATCTCGGTTCTCGGCTAATTTCAGTAATGCATCAATCAGGTCATCCACACCTTTTTGCCCAGACCGAAAGATCGATTCTCCCATCCAAACAGATTCAACCTGGCTGGCACGTTCTGTTACAGGAAATGACATATTTTCAAAATCAAAGTATTCCGGGAAGGCAGAAGGAACGGGGAGTTTTGAGAGGCCAGGTTGGAAAAGCTCATACTGGTTCATCGCTGGATAACCTGTATCAACCGGGATCCCTTCTCCTGAAAGTGCATAACAGAATACTTCATGTTCGCATTGATAGAATTCCGGATCAATCTTGACCACGTAGCGATATAAACTGCGGCGTGTGTGTCTCAGATCCCGTTTTAGCAGGCTAATCCCTGTGACTTCACTGAGGCTTTCTTCAAGATAATCCGTCATTCTTTCACGTTGTTCAATTTGTTCCGGAAATCGTTCTAAAGCAATCAGGCCGAGTGCGGCATGGATTTCTGACCAGCGATAGTTTACCCCCATGGTGAACTTTTTTTCCTCGGGATCTTTGGCTCGTCCGCAATCTATGATGCTGGCGGCTCGCTGCGCCATATATTGATCCTTGCATAAGAGAACACCGCCTTCGCCAGTTGTAAGGATTTTTGAAGATTGCAGGCTGAAAGAACCAAAATCTCCGATCGCCCCGGATCCGATCCCGCGCCATTGCGATCCATGGGCATGCGCGCTGTCTTCAATAACGATGAGGTCATGGCGTTGGGCGATTTCCATGATGGCATCCATGTCCGCCATCTGTGAAGCGAGATGTACGACAATTATCGCCCTGGTTTTTTCGGTGATTGCCTCTTCGACAGCTTCGGGGTTTATGCAGTAGGTATCAGGGGAAATGTCCACAATCACAGGGATTGCTCCGGCAGCCATGGGGGCGGCGGCGGTTGCCTGAAAAGTATAAGCCGGTACGATCACTTCATCTCCCCATCCGATTTGAGCAGCCCTTAAAGCGACCTCCATCGTAATCGTCCCATTCATCATCGGAACAGCAAATCCTCCCCCTTGCATTTCGGCAAATTTGTGCGCGAAAGCTGCGGTGTTCGGCCCTGGGTAAGGGAAACCGCCCCAGCGACCTGATTTTATCGTCTCTGTGACGGCTTCAATGTCTCTTTCATCAAATACAGGCCAGGACGGATAAGGCTCTTTCCGGATGGGTTTTCCCCCAAAGACGGCTAATTGGCTCATAGATTAGCTCCTTGAATAAAAAAATTCAACAATTGATCATTCGGATTTTCGCAGTTCCGCTTACCTTGGGATAGTATACAATAGAATTTGCTAGATGGGGTTAATTTCGAGAAAGAACATATCGATCATTGGTGGAATTTACCAACTGATCACGAATGGATTTGACAGGCACACCAATCGTCTCTCCTGCCAGTAACACCGCACCTACCACTGGCGGAACTGTTAGATGGATAAATTTTGCCTGAGGGGCAAATTTAAGGATGGTATCAATGAACGGATTGAGATAAATCTCACCAGCCTTAAACAGGCTGCCAATTAGAATGATTTCAAAGGCATGCTCTTGAAAACCGAGCTGTCGGATGACAGCGTTAGTGTTACGTGCAAGCTCTCTGGCCGTTTTATGAACAACATCAAGGGCAACTGGATCGCCAGCAGCGGCCACTTGAATGACGTTTTGGGCTAAAAAAGGCGGAAGGTGGATATCGTCCATTGCCAGTCCCTCAATAAGATTTGATTCTGTCTCTGCTTCTGTATAATCCATGAACAATTTAGTCAGTTCTGTTTTGGATCCTCTTCTTGTCCAGGCATATGTGACTGCGATGGATGCTTGCCAGACCATTTCACCCGCACCACCGATTTCACCAAATCGAACGCTATTGCCTGTGATCCGGCACGTCCGACCATTTTTATCTCGTCCACGAACATTATTTCCCGTTCCTGCATCTACCGCAATTCCCCAACCCTCAGAAGAGCCAGCGATCAAGCCGATCACAACATCGTTGACGAACTCATAAGCACAGAGAATGCCTAAAGATTCAATGGCCCGAATCATAATCTGGCGTTCGGAGGGCCAATCATAACCGGCCAGGCCAAATCCCATTCCGACAATCTCGTTTTTCTGGATTCCTGCTTCCTCGAGGGCTTGTTCAACCGAGAGATTGAGCGCTTTCTTGAGACCTTCTTCACCTGTTACCTCATAATTACCTGACCCCGATTTGCCAAACCCTACAACCTGCCCTGTAAGATCAGCGATGAGTGCATGGGTTTTACTCGTGCCAGTATCCACGCCAAGGAGAAACCCTTTTTGTCGCTTTTTGGTGTTCAAATTATCTTTCCAGTGCATAATGATTTATTTAAAAAATTTTGGAAGATAGGATTTGTTAATTTCCAACATATCATCTAATACCCGATTGATGTCATCTGCATCCGGGCCTAAAGGATGCGTTAATAACGCAAGATAGGCCGCATCGCGATCGCCGTGAACTGCTGCCCGGGAGGTTAATATTTCATAAGCTTTAACCCTCTGAATAAGGCTTTCACAAACCAGGGGTAAGGATGAGGACGGAATGGGAACGATGCCCTCGGCACTGACCATGCAGGGCAGCTCAAGGACCCAGTCCGAATTCCAATCTGGCACGGCGCCGTTATGCCTTACGTTCAGGATATGGATTTCGTTCAGGTTATTGTAGTGGGCGTTGATCAATTGGGTCGCGACGGTTGAATAATAAGCTCCGCCCCGTTTCATTAAATCTTCGGGGGGAGTAGTGTTGGCTGTATCCCGATAATAATCAAGCAGATCCGCCTCAATTTCCATGACCTCTTCTGCTCTGGAAGGGGGCCAATTTTGCTGTTCATTGAGCATTTTTTCTGTGTAATAATAATATTTTAGGTAATAATTGGGCAACAATTGTAATACTTCAAGTGTGTGGGGGTCGAAATATGGATCTTCCTGGTGTTTCATCTCGTCACTAATGGCTTGCATGATTTGCGGCCAATAATCCTTACCATCAACCTCAAATCCATAGAACCAGGTGAGATGATTCAATCCCAGGGTTTTAATCCGGGCGTCTTCAGGTTTTATA
>JBMCLF010000169.1:0-4541 GCA_048615215.1 Candidatus Brevefilum sp. | reverse complement strand
GCGTCTCAATGGCATTGAGAAGGTCCGAGGGCCGCAGGTCCCTCTGGGTCCATCAATAAAAGCGTTCACATTGGACGCTTTTTTCATTTAGAATTTGTAGGTCATGTATGGTGCTGGGTCGGGCAAGAGATTCATTTAGCTCAATTAAGAGCCGCAAGCTCAATGATTTGGAAAGATAATGCAAGAAGCACCTACATGACAAACTTTTTCATTTAGTAGTCTCAGTACGCGGTGAGATTTTCACTAAGTCAAGTTAAATTAATCCAAAGAGAATTTGTAGGTCATGTATGGTGCTGGATCAGACAAAAGATTCTTTCAAGTCGACTAACCGCCGCAAGCCCAATCATTTGAAAAGATAACGGAAGAAGCACCTACATGACAAACTTTTTCATTTAGCAGTCTCAGTACGCGGTGAGATTTTCACTACGTCAAGTGAAAATAATCCAAAGAGAATTTGTAGGTCATGTATGGTGCTGGGTCGGGCAAGGTGTCCAGGAAGTTCGGTAAACCACCGCCCGCTCAATTAATTGAAAAGATAGTGGAAGAAGCACCTACGTGACAAAATTTTTTAAAAGAATGATCGCTTTGTCACTTAAATAACACCATTTGTCAGGTAATCGGCTTCGCCGACATACCTGACCTACAGGACACTGCGAAACACATGACTCACAATGGTTGATATGCTACAATCATCCTATTGTTACATCCTTTATAGAAGCTTTATGTCAATGAAAGAAGAAAAACTTATCGTCGCTGCTATTCACAACCACCTGAACTGTGCCCCAATCACCAAAGAAGGCTTGGAAGGCGCCAACCGCAACAGCCCTGACCGGCCGGTAAGCTTGATGAGCCTGGATGCCCGCCAGCAGGTGGACTCAGCCGTGCGCCGAGGGCTGTGTTACAAACGCTTCACTGCGGATATCACCCTGGATTGCGACCGAATGCCCCCTACCGGCGCACGGCTTAAATCTGGTGAGTTAACCCTTGTCATCCTGCCTGAGCGCAAGAAATGCTGGCCAGAGTGTGCTCTATGGCAAGAGAAACAACCCTGCCCGCTGCGAGAAGGTGTCCGCTATGCCCGGGTGGAGAAGCCCGGATTGCTCTGCCGGGGTGAGGTTTTTAGCAAGGTTGGTTAAAAATCTGTATCAACAGGAAATTCTTCACCTAAGCTGCGCGGCATGTGACCTGCGGGTGGCGAGTCATCGAACAGTTGGAAATGGGAAGCTTAACGAAAGCCTCGAATGATCATCCCCGACATTTAAAGAATAGAAATGATAGCACGCCAATGGGGGCAAAATAAACACACCAGAAAATCAGGACAGCCGTGCCGACCCAATCAGCGCCCTGCATCTCCTGGCTGAACAAACCCAGCATTGGAAGGATCAGGCTGCTGAAAAAGAATATGCCGTGCAGGAGCAACAACCCCTTCAACCACCGGTCAGTTTTCGTTTGAGCATCGATCGTAAACCCAGCAAAAAACGTCGACAGCGCCATGATGCCGTATCCCAGCAGATCAAAGTTAAAGAACAAGCCAAACTTCTGATAATCCAGTATCCTCGCCGCCTGTTCACTCAGCGGCTCAAGACGCACAGATGTAACCTGGGCAAAATACACCATCAGGATGAATACAGTATATACACTGGCAAATATCATAGCGGTGTTCCCTGCTGCTTTGGCTTCCTTTCGGCTGTACGCGGCAAAAGTGCTGATCATGGGCACGAAGCTGAATGCAATGAACATGCTTGTGATGTAGCTGCAGAAATCTGAACCCAGCAGCATGCTTAATGCAAACCCGATCACCGCAAGCAGGTTGACAATTGAACTGACCACACCAATTTTTCTATTCATCGTCCTAACCCTCACCTCTTATCAAATTTATGACAATCTATCCAAAACACCCGAAAGATCCACCGCCGTATACACCAGCAAGAGCGCCAGGATGATGTTGAGGACGCGCTTTACCCACACTTGGTCCAGGTATTTCCGGATGCCCGTTCCGAATAGCGTCCACACTGACAGAGAACTGAAACCCACAGTCGCAAACGCTATAGCTGACAAGAGCAGGACAACCGGCGAGGTAATCTTCCCCACCAGGACGGTGCCGTACAGCGTCAGCGCATACACAATCACCTTGACATTCAGCACTTGGAGCAGGAACCCCTGTAGGAATCCCAGTGGTGTTTGGCCTTCTGCCTCAAAATTATAGCTGGCGCGCAGCGTATGCCATGCCAACCATAATATATAGAACGCTCCCCTACTCGCAGGATTGGCTCGAATGCCAGGGTCCTCTCCAGCAGGAATCCGGACAACCATCCACTGAGGGTCAGCATTATGAAGAAACCCGATGTTATCCCCATCATATAACCCAGCGAACGGCGATAGCCGTACAGGATCCCCATGGACGCGCTGGAGATGTTATTGGGTCCAGGTGTGAAGGTTGTAATCATTATGAACGTGACTAAAGCGATTGTTTCTGGTTCCATCGATCTCAAAATATCCAATATTTTTTGTTCTTCAAAGATAATCTATGATATCACGACAAGTATCTCTATCGTGTATGAGAATCCAAAAGGCTTTCGAACTATTGAATTATCCTCACCGTGTGCTACAATCAAGTCAATAATCACAAACATCACGGCAGGAGTAGTAGGCCATCCGCCAGCGAGTCGGGATCATCCGGTGAAAGCCCGGCCAGCGTTGCGGAGCGCCCCAAGGCTGAACTCGCCTCGCCCGTCCCCCACCCCGGGGACAGATGGCACCGGCCAAACCCATTAACCGGTGACGCCCACCGCTCGTTAGCGCGGCCCAAGCTGTCCGGTCTCCAAGTGAGCCGGAAAGCAGGGTGGTACCGCGGCGTGCTCTACGTCGTCCCTGTGTGGACGGCGTTTTTGTTTTTAATTGGTGATTAGGTATTAGGTATTAGGTATTAGGTATTAGTGAATGGTCAATAGTGAACGGAAAAATGATCATGCGATGGGAATATCAAGTCAATAAATCAGTCAACCAGGGAGGGTGGCGCTGGGACCCTTTGGATGTAAAACAACATCTGAAGCGCCACGCACTGATCCAAAGGCAGTCCGCCTTACTCTTGCGGTAAAATCGTACAGTCAGTGATTTTGCAATGATCAAAATAACATAATTGGAGAAGAATATGTCCGACCCGACAAGTATACCCACATATAAACCCGAAGAGATCGAACCCAAATGGCAAAACCAGTGGGAGACGGATGGCATCTACCATGCGGATATCGATTACGAGCAGCCTAAATTTTACGCACTGACCATGCTGCCCTACCCCTCCGGCGACCTGCACATCGGCCACTGGTACGCCATGACCCCTTCAGATGCTCGTGCCCGCTTCAAACGAATGCAGGGCTACAACGTCCTGTTCCCAATGGGATTTGATGCCTTCGGCCTTCCGGCGGAAAACGCTGCCATACAGCGAGGCATTCACCCCAAGGAATGGACCTTCCAAAATATCAAAAACATGCGCCGGCAGCTCAAATCCATGGGCGCTATGTTCGATTGGCGCCGAGAGGCAATCTCGGCCGAACCAAAATATTATCGCTGGACCCAGTGGTTTTTCGTAAAATTCTTCGAAAACGACCTGGCTTACCAAAAAGAAGCGCCGGTGGATTTCTGCCCGCACTGCAACACCACCCTGGCGCGAGAGCAGGTGCAGGGCGAAGACCGCCACTGCGAGCGCTGTGGGACACCGGTGGTAAAGAAAAACCTGACACAGTGGTTCTTCCGCACCACCAATTACGCCGAAGAACTGCTGGACTTCTCCGAAATGGTCTGGCCCGATCAGGTGAAAACCCTGCAAACCAACTGGATCAACCGTTCCGAAGGCGCTTCGGTGATCTTCGAAACCGAAGACGGCGATGAGATTGAAGTTTTTACCACTCGGCCCGATACGCTCTGGGGCGCAACCTTCATGGTGCTGGCCCCCGAACACCCCCTGGTGGAGAAGGTCACCACGCAGGCACAGGAGCAGGCTGTGGCCTCTTACCAGGCCCAGGCTGAGCGCATGGGCGACATCCTGCGCGAATCGGCCGACCGGGAGAAGACCGGTGTCTTCACAGGCGGTTACGCCATCAACCCGGTTAACAATCAGAAGATCCCCATCTGGATCGCCGATTACGTTTTAATGAGCTACGGCACCGGCGCCATTATGGCAGTCCCGGCCCATGACCAGCGCGACTTTGAATTCGCCCGCAAATATGATCTGCCGATCAAAGTGGTCATCCAACCTGCCGATGAGGAACCTTTGGCCCCCGCCAAGATGCAAGCAGCTGTCCCTGCAGCCGGTGAGATGGTCAATTCCGGCCCTTTGAGCGGGACCCCGGCGGAAGAGACCTTCGAACGAACCGTCAAATATCTGGAAGAAAAGGGCATCGGCGAACGCTCTGTGAACTACCGCTTGCGTGACTGGCTGATCTCACGCCAGCGATACTGGGGCGCGCCGATCCCGATCGTCCACTGTGAGAAGTGCGGCGCGGTCGCCATCCCCGATGTAGACCTGCCCGTGGAACTGCCAG
>JBMCLF010000168.1:0-4571 GCA_048615215.1 Candidatus Brevefilum sp. | reverse complement strand
GACATGGGGAAAAGCGAATGGTGCGAACGTTTGACACTTCTTGTAATAAAACACCCCAGCTTGTCAGTGGAGGCCGTAAGCCAAGACCCAACCAGCTCAATGCGGTTTCCGAAAGGATCATGCCCGGGATCATCAAGGTTGCAATTACGATCACATGGCTCAAAGTGCCCGGGATCAGGTGTTTAAACATGATCCGACGGTCTGTTGCTCCTGAACTCTTTGCCGCCAACACATATTCCCGCTCCCTGATAGACAGGATCAAACCACGCACCTGCCTGGCAAGGCCTCCCCAGCGGATAAACACCAAAATCAGCGTGAGCATGAAATAAATCATCTCTGGTGTCCAGCTCACTGGAATGGCAGCTGCCAGCGCAATAAATAGTGGAATATCCGGGAAGGCAGCCACAAATTCCGTCAGACGCTGCACAACCACATCGGTTACGCCGCCGTAATAACCTGAAATCGCCCCCAGCGTAACACCCAATATCATCGTCAGGAATTGCCCCAACAAACCGATCCAAAGTGACAATCGTCCACCGTAGATGATTCTCGAGAAAACATCTCTGCCTAAACGGTCCGTTCCAAATAGGAAGATATGCGCTTCTGGCACATCCGGATCCGGCCCAAATAAGTGTAATGACGCTGGAATAAACCCGAGCAGTTTATATTCACCGCCTTTTACAAAGAAGTTCAGGTAATATTTCTTTTCGGGATTTTCGACATAGAATCGTCTGCGCAACTCCATATCGATTTCTTCTTCCAGACCATAAACAAATGGACGGAATGAAAAATTCCCTTCCTCATCAACGAACCGCAATATTTGAGGTCTGGCCTGTAAATAATCAGTCTGGTTTTGAAGTAGATATGGCGCAAAAAATTCGGCAAAGAAAAAACAGATAATATAGAACATTGCGACGATAATCCCACCGCCGACAGCCAGCTTGTTCTTCTTAAATTTCCACCAAACCAACGACCAATAATTCTGACTAACCTGATCGTCTTTACCCTTAACTCGAATGTCTGGAAGTTCTGGTTCCACTGGATCCTGACCAGATAAATGTTTACTTTGATCTACCATCGGAATTTCTCCTTATCCTCTCTCTGGCTCACTCAATCCAGGCGAATACGTGGGTCAAGCCATACCAGGGCCAGATCCGCCAGCAGGTTGCCGATCAGCATCATCATAACGATGAAAACAAGCACCGTACCGGCCATGTACATATCCTGACGCTGCAAGGCTTCCACATACAGTGGGCCGATGGTCGGCAGCCCCAACACGATGGCTACTAGGGCATTCCCACCCACGATATAAGGCAATGATTCAGACCCCAGGATCACCACCAATGGGTTGATAGCAACCCTGACGGCGTGACGCCAAACAACGGTTCGGCGTTTGAGTCCGCGTGCTCTGGCTGCTTCAATGAAGGGCTGACCGAGGATCTCAAGCAGGTTACCACGCATAATGCGCATATAAGCAGGGGCAGTAGCTGCTGTACCAATCAAAACCGGGATCCAGAGGTGTTTTGCCAGGTCCCAGACACGAGCCAGGCTCCAGGGTGCATCCTGGAATTCCCGGGAAAACAGACCACCTATGTCTTGGTCAAGGATCACAACTGCTACAAACAGCACTACTAATGCCAGTAAGAAACCCGGAGTTCCCAATCCAAGAAATGCGACCACCGTAAAGAACTGATCCCCCAAAGAATACTGGTGCGTTGCAGAATAAACGCCAATCAGGATAGCGATAGTATAGGTCAGGATCAGGGTACAGACCGCGATAATTACGGTCATCAATACCCTCTCTCCCAATAAATCTTTTACCGGACGTTCATACTGAAAAGATTCACCAAAATCCCCCTGAATAAAATTTGATGCCCAAATCCAATAGCGTTCGAGTAAGGGCTTATCAAGGCCATATCTCGCACGATATTCCGCTATCCTTAACTGAGCTGAACGGTCTCCCTGTGCATTCAATTCATCCAGTTTTTGGGTGAGGAAATCACCCGGTGGAAGCTCAATAATTAAAAAACTCACAAAGGAGACCAGGACGATCATGACCAGAGCATAGCCAAGCCGCCTTACGATATAAGAAAGCATAATGCCTCTCTCCTTTCACATTCATACATCACAAATAACACGAACGTGATTCACGCACATCCCCCTTATTTTTTACAGGTCATCTGTGGCGAGTGGTAAAACCACTCGCCACAGTCTGTCTTTAAGCGCTACGGTCTTACTGAACTTCAGCCTGTTTAGTTATCTTCAGTCCAGTAGGTTTCAGGATTCTGGTTGCCGGGGCTTGCGGGCGCCCATGGACCCAAAACACCGTATTCAGAAACATTGTGGAAGGTATCCTTCACCACCACTGGCATCGGCTGATCGCCGGTTGCGCCAAGTGAGAATGGCCCTTCGTTGATGTGAATGTCAATGGCTTCCCAAACAATCTCGTGCCGCTTTTCTTCATCAGGTTCATTAATGCCCTGATTGTAGAGCGCTTGCAGGCGATGTGCAGGGCTGCCTTCTTCAGGCTCGATGCCCTCTTCGCCACCCGAGGAGTACCACAGACCTTGCATCGGGAAGGCCCGTGAGCCCTCGCCGCCGCCGCGGATCGGGAAGATCCAGTCGGGGTAAGTCCAGATGTCGATCTCTGAGATGTGTGCGCCGCGGACCATGTAAAGACCGTAGTTACCGCGGTTGCCGTCATCGGGCTGGTTCTGCACGTTGTTGATGATGGTGTGAATGCCAACGGCTTCCCAGTTCTCTTGTGCAATGGTGTCAGCTTCGTTGCGAACCATTTCGCCGCCCCATGTGTTCAGGTCGATGACCAGGGTGAATTTCTCACCGCTGGGCAGGTCGCGCCAGCCATCACCATCTTGATCGGTGAAATTTGCAGCTTCAAAATATTCAGCAGCCGCTTCGGGGTCATACTCAGTGTCGGCAGCAGCCCACTCTTCATATTTCGCCTGGCCCTCGTCGCTGGCAAAGTGCCAGGACTGCGGGCTGATGGTCGCCTGGGTGGTGTAACCAATGCCATCCCAAACAACATCCAGGATGCGCTCACGGTTCAGAGCTACAGAAAGGCCCTTCATAAAATTGGTGTCACGGAGCAGGTCTCGGCATTCAGCAGCATCAACTTCCCCGCTGCCTTCCCAACCGCATTCTTCACCCACATAGTCCTGGTTGATCAACCAGCCGGGCCATGCGCCGGCGCCGTTCATCCAGCCAGACTGAATGTGATAGCCATAATCTTCAGCCTGATCTTGCAAGAATGGGATGTTACGGGGGTCAGTGGTTGCACGGAATGTTGCATCGTACTTACCTTGGGACATATTGAGAACGCGAACTTCTTCATCCTGTTGAATTTCAACAACCACCTGATCTAGGTAGGGCAACTGTTGTCCGTCGGGGTCAACTTTCCAGTAGTATGGGTTGCGGACGAAGGTGGTGCGCTCACCGGGGGTGACATCATCACACACCCAGGCAAAGATTGTCGGGTAACCAGGGGTTTCCCACCATTTGTCTATGAGCTGCAGACCATCGTAATCCTCACCATCATAATCCGGATGGTATTGTTTTAAGTAGTGAGCGGGTTTCATAAGGGGTTCCCACTCCCAGAAGCCCTGCGCCAAGATATAAGGAGCAATCCAGCGAGGGGTATCCCAGGTCATCACAATCGTGTACTCATCGGGAAATTCAATCGTGAAGGGGGTGCCGTCCTCATTCCGAGCCCACCACGGAACGGAGACCACTTTGTAGTCCTCATTCATAGCCATGTCATTCCACCAGAATTCCCAATCTGCAGTGGTGTAGGGCTCGCCGTCGGACCATTTCAGGCCGGGTCGCAATTTATAGGTCAGCTGGGTGCCATCTTCGTTGAATTCAAATGATTCTGCCAGGCCCATGTGGTATCCGGTGTAATCCGGGTTCCAGCGGACGGGCGGATCATAGAATTTCATCTTGATGTTGCCCATGCCAGCTTCGTAGGTCACCGCGTTCCAGGTACCGCCATACTCGCCAATACTCTCGTAGGGTTCTACAACAACGGGAGTGTCTGGTAAGCGTTCCTCAACAGGAGGCAGGTCCATCTCCTCAAGCATAGGTGCCTGGCTGTATTCTGCAGGCGCTTCTGGTTCTTCTGGTTCTTCTGGTTCTTCTGGTTCTTCTGCTTCTTCTGGTTCTTCTTCAGCTGGTGGTGCCTCTGGCTCTTCCATTTCTGGTTCTTCAGCAGGGGCCTCCGTCGCCGGTGCGCAAGCTCCAAAGATCAGCGAGAAGATGACCAAAACTGCTAGCAATAGTAATTTCTTTTTCATCTTAGGTTATTCTCCTCCGAAACTAAGAATTGAGTGTTGAAAACGACTTTTTTTCTTGTTTAGTTACCACTTCGATAGGCTCACCTCCTTTAGAAATTTCTGAAGTATTTAAATCAAAAACACGCTCTGCATTTTTACTAATTCTCAAGCAGGAGCGTGCTAATACGAGGTTGTTGCAACCCATACCAGTTAGGCATAGGCCATTGAGGAATTTTATTCTTCCAATTAATCAGATGGGTTTTTGTCATAAGTCGGTAAAAA
>JBMCLF010000167.1:0-4599 GCA_048615215.1 Candidatus Brevefilum sp. | reverse complement strand
GGCCTTCACGGGCTTTTATTTCATCTGGCAGTCATTCTCATGGGTCCGATCGATGCGCTACCAGATGTTGATTTACCCCGCTCTGGCTGTGTTCGCCGGTTGGGGTTTGGTCAGGATGTGGTCGGCCAAGGATAAAATCCGCGTGGGTTTTATACGGCTCAAACCAGGCTTGATCCGGACGATTGGCGTCATTCTGGCAGTTGTGATTCTGCTGACCACGGCTGCCTGGGCATTTGGCTTTTCACGCATATACACCCGTCCACATACACGAGTTGCGGCTAGCCGCTGGATTTATCAAAATATACCCGGCGCGCTGACAATCAACCTGGCGACCGAGGAAGGTGAATTTAAACAACCTCTTCCTTATCGCGCAGGCGATACCCTCAATCCGGAACGGCCATATACCATCCCATTTACTGCACTCGCGGATGGATCTCTGACACAGATCACGATCCCCTATATCGTTGATCAAACCCAGTCCCAAGATATGAAAACAATTGATCTGGTCGTGATCGCCTCTGACGAACCTGAACATAACCTGGCAGCCGCTCGTGTTGAGAGTCAATTTCTCCCGCCAGAAAACGACTGGCGGGGTACGGCTTATGATTTCACCTTTGAACAACCCATCACCCTTTTTGAGGGCAATCATTACATGATTGAACTCAATTCGCAAAGTGGTGACGACGCAGCGTTATTGATGAATGGTTCGCCTTCTCTGAGCCTGGTCACGGCGGAAGGGATGGCCCTTAAAACGCCTTTAATGCAAATCCAGCAGAGTGTCACCCCTGAGATGGATTTTTCCATGAATGTACAGATCTTGAAAAGCGGCACGATCACAACGGTAGAAATTCCCCACCTTGTGAACCTGTCACTTCTTGAGAGCCCTCAAGAACTCGCGCTTGAATTATCCATTGCAGACCAACCCGATTTATCAAGCACAGCCTCAGTTGATGGCGATTTTTCAACCGAGGAAAATATGCGGGGTGAAGCGCTGGTGTTGCCCTTATCGCAACCGCTAGCGGTCACAGAAGGACAGACTCTTACGGTAACCCTTTCCACGCTGACGGAGGGAGCGCGGATGGTTCCCTATGCCTCCGCGCCTGTGCATGAAAGCAGCTGGGATGATGCGATACCTTACCCTGTGGATGGCTTCAGCCCCTACAGTGAGGACGGAGGTATTTATCGCGGTGACTTAAATTTTGAGATGTACTGGACGGATGACGAACTCAAGTTGGAAAGATTTGAGACCAATCTGGACCTGGCGGATTATATTTTCATCACTTCCAGCAGACAGTGGGGCACAACAACCCGGGTCCCTGAGCGTTATCCCCTGACCACAGCCTATTATCGCAATTTGCTTGGCTGTCCAATTGAGCAGGAAATTGAATGGTGTTACAACGTAGCCCAACCCGGAATGTTTGAAGGCTCTCTGGGATTTGAGCTTGTCAAGGTTTTCCAATCCAACCCCAATATTGGGCCGTTTGAAATCAACGACCAATTCTCTGAAGAAGCTTTCACCGTCTACGATCATCCCAAAGTGTTGATTTTTAGGAAGAGTGAGGCTTATGACCCGATCGCCATGCGGGATGTGCTGCGGTCTGTAGATTTGAGCAAAGTGGTATATTTCACTCCCGGTGACGCTGCCAGCTATCGCGCCCCGGATCAAGACCAGATATACGAGCCGCGTTTTAATCTAATGCTCCCGGATGAACGGCTCGAAGAGCAGCGTGAAGGCGGAACCTGGTCGAAATTGTTCAACCGCCAAAATTTACTTAATTCTTCTCAACCACTGGCAGCATCCGTTTTTTATCTGTTTGTGCTGTTTCTTGGCATCATCGCTTACCCGGTGATTCGGATGGCCTTGCCAGGTTTGGCTGATCGCGGCTATCCTTTTGCGAAGCTGGCTGGATTGCTGCTGTTGGCCTTTTCTGTCTGGATTTTGGGGTCCTTTGGGGTCGTTTTCAATACCATCACGATCATCAGTATACTGGTGGGTTTAAGCATCCTATCTTTCATCTTTGTTTTGATACAAAAGGAGACCTTGTGGGAGGAAATTAAACACAACTGGCGTTATTTCCTGACGGTGGAGATCCTTGCCCTGGCGGCGTTTCTTATCTTCATCCTGGTGCGGATTGGTAACCCCGATCTCTGGCATCCCTTCAAAGGTGGTGAGAAGCCGATGGATTTCTCATACCTGAACGCCGTGCTCAAAAGTACGACTTTTCCGCCCTATGACCCCTGGTTTGCCGGCGGATACATTAACTACTATTATTACGGTTTTGTAATCGTAGGTGTGCCGATCAAGTTGCTGGGGATCGTTCCGGCTGTGGCTTACAATATTATCTTGCCGATCTGGTACAGTTTGCTGATGCTGGGTGCTTTTTCAGTGGGGTGGAACCTGTATCTGGGGATTCCTCGCTCAAGGGCATTGCGAGTGGGAGAAAAAACACAAAAGCAAATCATGAGGATGGCTTTTTTGGTGGGGCTGATAACCGCCATTGGCCTGGGGCTTTTGGGTAATTTGGGTACCGTTCGTCTAATCCTGAATGGTTATCAGCGGCTTGCAGCGGGTGGCGCCGCGCTGGAGGAGGCCGCACTGGGACAACGGATTACCTGGACTTTCCAGGGGTTTGTTCAATTCCTTCAGGGTACGTCCATGCCCTTCTACCCGGGGGATTGGTACTGGTTTCCCAGCCGGGTGATTCCTGGTGAGCCGATCACTGAATTCCCATACTTTACATTTATCTACGGAGACCTGCATGCCCACTTAATCGCTTTCCCGATCACGATATTTGCCATCAGTTGGAGCCTTTCAGTCGTTTTGAATAAGGCCAGATGGGGTAGAAAAGATAAGCGCTTCAGGTGGCTGGGAGTTATTACAGGGTTCTTTATTGGGAGCCTTGTAATCGGCGCGTTGCGTCCGACCAATACATGGGATTTTTATACATACCTGGTGGGCGTGGCTCTGGGACACGTCGAGCTCCGCGTCGTAATAGGGGCGGTCTTCTTGCTGGTAATGATGGCGACCCTGCTTTACCAGCCTTTCACTTACTGGTTTGGCCAGGGGTACACACAGGTGGAAATCTGGGAAGGCAGCCGGACGCCTCTCGATTCTTACTTCACTCATTGGGGACTGTTCCTATTTGTGATCCTGAGCTGGATGGCATGGGAGTCCTATCACTGGATGAAAACCACGCCGCAATCCGCTTTACACAAGCTGGAACCTCATTTGACCTGGTTGTATGCCGGATTGGTCCTTTTCCTGATCACTATGGTGATCTTCCTGTTGATGGGAGTAGTTGTCGCCCTGATTGCTGTGCCTATTGGCATTTGGGCAGTGATTTTGATGTTCCGGCCAAACCGCTCGGAAGGTCGGCGTTTTTTGCTATTCTTGATCGGTACTGCGGTAACTCTGACCCTGGTGGTTGAGTTGATCTATCTGCCTGGTGACATTGGCAGGATGAATACGGTCTTTAAATTTTATTTACAGGCCTGGATTCTATTTGGGCTTTCTGCGGGTGTTTGCCTTGGTTGGGTCCTCAAATCTCTTAAATACTGGAATCAACGGATGTCGTTTTTTTGGCAGGCAATGCTTTTTGCCTTGGTTGTTTCTGCGGCTCTTTTCACGGTGATGGGAACAGCCGACAAGGTTCGCGACCGAATGGCAATGGATGCCCCCAAAGGTCTTGACGGCACGGCTTATATGACTGAAGCCCAATATTATGACCTCGGCCAGGAAATGCAGCTTGTTCAGGATTATTGGGCCATTCGCTGGCTGCAAGATAACGTTCAGGGGTCTCCGGTCATCCTTGAGGGCCAGGCATATGAATATCGTTGGGGAAACCGTTATACGATTTATACTGGGCTTCCAGGAGTGGTCGGCTGGAACTGGCATCAACGCCAGCAGCGTGCTGTTTTACGGAACAACATTGTTCAGGAACGTGTTGACGCCGTCAATACCTTCTATACCAGTGTGGAACAGAATGATGTTCAGGGTTTTATCGAAGCGTATGATGTTTCCTACATTGTTCTGGGGCAACTGGAACGTATCTTTTACCCCGGCCCAGGAATGGAAAAATTCGAGCGGTTTGAAGGGATATTATGGGAAGAGGTGTATCGCTATGAGGATACGATTATTTATCGAGTATTGGAGTAATGAAAGATAGCCGCAATATCAATCCAGACAATTTGAAAGACTGATTGTTTTAATACTTAACAAATCACTATTGCAATTTGGACCAGCTAGTTAAGTCCTTCAAAAAGGGTAAAACACTTTACGCAAACAATATCTCACACCAGCCTGTGCTCCGATCGCCGCGCAAGCCAGAATAGGCAAGTATAATATTTGGTGTGTATGTATTTGTAGCCTGATCTAGGCGTGGTTTCAACAGGATTGGTTTGATGATGATTTGTGCTGATATTATTTCGCCCTCTGATCTTTTTAAGATGGACTCATGAAAGAATTTAAGAAATCCAGATCTCATTTCCTGTTTCTATTTAGCGCTTTGGCGTTAGCGTTTTTATTTCGCTTGATCCGCTTGGGGGCAATGCCTCTTTTTAATTCTGAGGCGGAAATTGCGCTTGAGGCACTGTCAGTTG
>JBMCLF010000166.1:0-4622 GCA_048615215.1 Candidatus Brevefilum sp. | reverse complement strand
AATGACATTTTCAAAGTCACGCTTGAACAAATCATAGATCTGGATCGCAAACCTCTTGGTAAGGTGCGACGCCGCTCAGCCCCTCTTGAAAACGTTCTCAGTATCGAATACGAAAGGCAGGGGTTCTGGGGTTTTTTGTTCAATTTTGGTACGGTGACCATCATCGTGGGAAACATGCACCTGACCTTTGACCATGTTTACAACCCTTCAGAAGTACAGCAGGACATTTTCTATCGCATGGGTGAAAGGCTGGAACACCTGCGCCAATTTGAAATCGATTCGGAACGTGAACGTGTCTCTGAATGGATTAGCAGCTACCACCGAAAAATCAGGCAAACTGGCAGTAATGATGTAGATCATTTTTCCGAATGAATGGCATTATTAATAATGAAATCTTTGACCCAGTACCATCCCTGCGGGTAAAATCTGTTTTGGAGTGTGACCTATGACGATTCGAAAGCTTACGCATTTTCCAGAAGAAGTTCTGCGAAAGCCAGCGGAACCCGTTGAAAATTTTGACAAAGACCTGCAGATCCTGATTGACGATATGGTCGAAACGATGCGAGATGCCCCGGGGGTGGGGCTGGCAGCCCAGCAGATTGGCGTATCCAAACGGGTGATTGTGGTTGAGTTTGGCAGTGAAGATGATGAGACCCTTCCTAAACAACTGTACGTGATGGTAAACCCGGAGGTTGAAGACCGCTCTGAAGAAACTGTTGGTGGGGTTGAAGGCTGTCTTTCAGTGCCCGGTGTGGTTGGTGAGGTTCACCGGTCGGAGGTGGTCACTGTACGCGGCCAGGATGCCAGCGGAAAGAAAATCCGCATCCGGGCGCAGGGCTGGCTGGCGCGCATCTTCCAACATGAGATTGATCATATCAACGGTGTTTTATATACCGATCGGGCGGACAATCTCTGGAAGCCGGACCCCGAGGATATGGAATCCATCTGATTTTTATGTATTTGACCAGGCTGTCATTAACAGATTTTCGAGCATTTTCCCGGTTGGACATGGACGTTCCCCGGGAAATTTTCCTGTTGGTTGGCGAAAATGCCCAGGGGAAGACCACACTGCTCGAAGCGATTTATTTTCTCTCCACCTTTAGTTCATTTCATGCCAGTTCAGACAGGCAATTGATCAATTTCAACCAGCCCATCAACAAGCTGGCGGTCGGGCGGGTTGTAGGTGAGTTTTCCCGGCGTGACGGCGCTCACAGGATTGAGGTCCGCTTGATCCGGGAACCAAATGGCGGTAATGGCAGCACACGTTTTCGCAAAGAAGTATTGCTGGACGGTGTGAAGCGCAAGTTTAGCGATGTGGTTGGCTGGTTTAATGCGGTGATCTTCCTGCCTCAGATGTCCCGGATAATTGAAGAAGGCCCATCGGAACGCCGCCGATATCTGGACATGCTCATCTCCCAGGTCTCTCCCGGTTATGTTCGGCATTTGAGTGATTATGGGCAAACCCTTACACAGCGGAATGCCCTGTTGAAGCAATTGGCGGAGCGGGGAGGAGATCCGGAACAATTGGCAGTGTGGGATGGTATGCTGGCCAGACATGGCGCGTTTATCATGTGGGAGCGCATTCGCGCCATCCGGGAAATGGAAGAAGAAGCGAAGCGGGTGCATTACGATCTGACCCATGGCCAGGAAGTGCTCAGGCTGGATTATCAACCAAAATATGACCCGCTTTCCCAACCTGAAGGGCAGATGACTCTGCCAGTCTCGACAATCCCGGACCGCTCTGGGCTTATGCTGGAAGAAATAGAAGTTGGTTTGATGGATGCCCTGCGGAAAAAACAGCGGGAAGAGATTGCACGTGGTGTAACGACAATTGGTCCGCACCGAGATGAGCTACGTTTTCTGAGCAATCAAATCGACCTGGGTGAATTTGGCTCTCGCGGGCAAGGCCGCACCGCGCTGCTGGCGATGAAGCTGGCAGAGGTGAACTGGCTTCACCAGCGCACGGGGGATTGGCCTGTTCTATTGTTGGATGAAACAATGTCAGAACTCGATACCCGGCGACGAGAAGATTTGCTTCAGGCGATTATGAAATGCGATCAGGCCATTCTGACATCAACCGACCTTGACATGTTTGCACAAGAGTTTGTGGAGGCTCATCCTGTATGGCGCGTTGATCGGGGAATGGTCAGGCCGCTGTCTGTAAAATGAGCATGAGCCCGGTTTTTTAAGGTCTCTATCGATCGATTTTTTGATTACTGAACAACATAATATCCAAATTCAACATATGTTGCCCCACCGGCTGACACTGAAACAGCATAACTGGAAGCTGTGGTCATATTACCAGAGGGGGAGATTGCAACACAGTAATTCCCTGCAGTAAGCCCACCAAAGGAGAAGGATTTGTTTCCGGTTGTCTCAATGATAGGCCCGCCACAGCCCTCTGAATGCAAGGTGACGGTGACATTGTAAACCGTGAGTGGTTCGCCCTCATCCCGATTGCCATCGTTGTTCAGATCGTCAAAGGCGACGCCGTTCAGTGTACCTGGTTCAGGCTCTCGAGAGGGTTCTTCGGTTGGTTCAGGTGTTTCTACAGGCGGAGGCGGTGGTGCTTCTTCTTTTGGGACATAACATAAACCCGGGATGGGGTCTTCAGCCTCAAATTTGTACGTCTCTCGGCAGGTGTTGTCCACCAGGTTGATTGCCTTCAGCGGGTAAGTGCTGTGAGATGGATAGGGTGAGCCGGCATCGCTTTGAGCAAAATTGTCATGCAAGTCCATGAAGGCAGGGTCAAGTAAAGAATCGGCAGCCCAAACCCCCCAGACAAAAGTCGTAGAGCTGATCAGTGATTTCTTGAACGCCAGGGTGACTGCCGGCGTTGCGCTGATCGACACTCGCGCCCAGGCCATATCGGGATCGTCCAAAACATCTTGCGAGAACAGGACCTGCTCATATCCATCTCCTGTATAACCAGCGTCCGGCCGTAGGATTGTCCGGCCGCCCACATCTTTATTGGCGTCTTTATGTATGCTGACGCCTGTGATGTCCCATTCAGTTGATTGAGGCCGATCAGCAAGAACAAGCAGATCGCCACGTCCATCTCGATTAACATCTACTTCAATGCCATAGGTACCCTTTAGATCGCCATCGGTGTGGGTGCCGCCTAGGTAGATAGTGACGTAATAGAAAACATTATCCTCTGACATTTCTGTTTTGGTGATGTTGATATCAGGCCGATAGATCATTGTAGATTCTGTAAAGGGCCTTTCATACAGGTTGGCGACGAAGTCGTCACCTCCGGTGACCGTTCCTTTGCTGGAATCCGTGTCATAAAACCACTTATTGATCCAGCCGGGATTTCCAGGGATCGTGCTATGGACAATCTCAACCGGCGGTGCAGTCGTTTCAACCTCAGCGACCTCCTCAACTTCTGGTGGGGGGAGTGTTGTCACTGGGGATTCTGTTTCAATGTTCGGTTTTATCGACATCTCGGTTTGGGTGAGCCCTATGGCAATCATGGTTTGGGCGACCTGCATTTCAGTATCCGATTCCCCTGTACCCGGAAATTCACATCCTGACAACAATGGTAGAAGTATGATTATAATAATGAAAGCAGCACTGAAAATTTTCTTCATCTTTTCCTCCCGAAAATTAAATCTTAATGGTGAATGACTTCATCTCTTTTGTTTCATCATCATGGAGATGACCATGTCATTAATTTATTTTCGTATTGTGCTGTTTAGCCATGTGGGGTGTGCAGTGAATGTATTATACATTAAAAATTCATCCCCGCCAATTGGCGGGGATGAATTAATAACAGATATCTCAATTACTGTGGAGCTTGGAAGTCAAATTCGACATAAGCACTGCCGCCTGGCACGATTTCAACCGTGTATTGGCTGGGTGTGGTCATTGGCCCAGGCTCGGAAATTTTAACACAGATCATACCAGGCCCAAGATCGCTCAGGTTTTCAAACTTGGCCGTGCTGGACTTTTTTGCATCATTAATTTCTTAGGATTTTAGACAAATCAATGAAATCAATCCATTTCAGCGGTATGATTAAATTGACAGAAAATTGTTAATAAAGGAATGAAATATGCCTCTGACACTGAACGATATTGAGACTTTGATGGGAGAAGAAGCAGAAGATTTGCTTTCTCATGTTTGTAAGGCAGTCCCCAAGGATCAATTGAACCTGCCGGGCCCGGATTTTGTGGACAGAATTTTTACGCCCAGCGATCGCCCCACACCTGTTTTGAGAAATCTGCAACACTTGTTTGATCACGGCCGTTTGGGCGGTACGGGTTACCTCTCTATTTTGCCGGTAGACCAGGGCATAGAACACACGGGCGGTTCAGCATTTTCCCCCAACCCGATTTATTTCGATCCTGAAAATATCATCCGGCTGGCGATTGAAGGCGGGTGCAATGGCGTGGCGTCCACACTGGGTATTCTGGGTGCTATGGCGCGAAAATATGCACACAAGATTCCCTTCATCCTCAAGTTCAATCACAACGAATTGTTGAGCTATCCCAGTACCTATGACCAGGTCTTTTTCGCCTCAGTTGAGCAGGCTTTTGATATGGGCGCAGTTGCTGTGGGTGCCACGATTTATTTCGGTTCACCCGAATCCCGGCGGCAGATCGTGAATGTGAGCAGTGCT
>JBMCLF010000165.1:0-4622 GCA_048615215.1 Candidatus Brevefilum sp. | reverse complement strand
AATCCATTTCCAGTCCTGAGGCTGGGTTCTCAAGCGTCAAGCTCAGTGCCAGGTGCCGCCCTTCCACCGGAAGTTTTAGCTTTGAACCTTCTTCCAAAATTAATTCCTGGAATTTACACAGTCCTTTACGCAGGGTCTGAACCTCCTCAACAGGTCGACTGAACAGGCGGCCTGCTCCATCCAGGCCCAATTCACGCGGCAGGGACTGGACTCCCGCCCACCCCGCTTCTTCCAGCGAATCTTCCTCCCGGCCTTCCAGCAACCAGCCAAACAAGATCGTGCGCTCATCCTTCAGACACCGTACCTGTGGGGCATCAAAGAACGGGCTTCTGGTCAGGAAACCCTCTGTGTTAGGTGAAAAGGAACGGCCATCATAGTCCCCTACGTAATAATACACCCCGAGGATGCCCGGGAAGAGCGATACGAGCAGCACATATTGATCGCCCAGCGGAAAGAAATTGGGGCATTCCCACATCTGCACAGAGTCATGCGTTTGGGCAGCGAAAAGCGGTCCCAGGTAATCCCAGTTAATCAAATCGCTTGACTGGTAGAGCAGCACTGCGCCTTCGCCGTTCTCCATTCCGGCACCCATCACCATCTTCCATATATCTCCCTCGCGCCAAACATAAGGATCGCGAAAATCTGTATTGTTGACTCCCTCAGGCGGATCTTTGATGACGGGGTTCTGTTGGCTTTTTTCCCAGGTCAGCAATTCCGGATCTTGGGCCCGGGCGAGCATCACCGGGGTGTGCTCCGCGTCAATGAATCCGGTGTAGAGCGCTGTTGGCGTGCCCTGGTCGTTGACGATGCATCCACTCCAGCAGCCATTCGCATCCCCACCCCCTTCTGTTGGCTGCAGTGCGATCGGGTGATCCTCCCAATGCACCAGGTCCGGGCTGCTGGTGTGCCCCCAATGGATAAAGCCCCACAACGGACGATAAGGATTGAATTGATAGAACAGATGAAAACGCCCCTCCCAATAAAACAGACCGTTAGGGTCGTTCATCCAGTTGCGCGGGGGAAGAAAATGATAATTCGGACGGTGCGGGTCACCAGCCATATTCCGGCGGGTCGCAATGGGATCATCGAACCACTCTTGTGTCATCAAACATCGCTCACTTTCTATTAATAGAATTACCTGGGTCATTGAATCAGGCTCAATTCCAGAATGCTCAGCAATCCAGTCTGCAAGGACCAATTCCACGAATATTTTTTTGTTCAGAGGTAATTGGTATTTTTCAAAAATAAGGCCTTTACAAA
This sequence comes from Candidatus Brevefilum sp., assembly GCA_048615215.1. GTDB lineage: Bacteria > Chloroflexota > Anaerolineae > Anaerolineales > Anaerolineaceae > Brevifilum. The sequence goes on along the minus strand of JBMCLF010000165.1, from coordinate 3,362 downwards.
GGTATCCTGGTCACATCACGGTTGTTAATTTAATTATAACCGGCAAAGATTTTCCCAGAGAAGCCTGACAATCGCTCAAACCCTGTACAATATCTCAAAACAATCAATCAATTCTGTCATAATAATTTATAACCAACATCTTATTACAAGACCTGTTGGCCGAAGCATCTCCTTAATGGTGAAACATTGAACTGCGGGTAACAACCCGCAGTTCAACCTTTAAATCAATTGCTGGTAAAATCGAAAGGAGGAGAATTTATTATGAATAAAATTGAACGTGTCCGTGCCGCCCTTGCCGGTGAAACCCCTGATCGTGTACCCGCCAGCTTCTGGTTTCACTTTCCAGAAGAAAAAGCTCACGGCGAGGGGGCTGTCCAGGCACATCTGGATTACTACCGTCAGGCTGACCTGGACTTTCTGAAGATCATGAATGAACATCCCTATCAGGTGGAGACGGTGATCAAAAACCCGGTAGACTGGCGAAAAATCAAACCCGCCCCGCTCACCAGCGATTTTTATCAGGCACAATTGGATGAGATCAAGATGATCACGGACGAATTGGGCGGTGAATGTCTTACGACCACCACCATCTTCAACCCCTTCTCTTCTGGCAATCATTGTTCAGGCAAAAAGGTTACAGAACACCTCAAAACCGACCCAGAATCCGTCAATATCGGCCTGGCGACAATTGCTGAAAGTTTAGCTGAATTTGCCGTCGCTTGTCTGGAGGCAGGCGCGGATGGCATCTATTTTTCCGCCCAGGGTGGCGAAGCCGACCGTTTTGAGGAAGATATTTTCCTCAAGGCCATCAAACCCCACGATCTGACCGTTTTGAACGTCGTTAAAAATCAGAGCGCGTTCAATATTCTTCACATCTGCCGTGACAACATCCGCCTGCACCTTTACAGCAACTATCCCGGAAATGTCGTCAATTGGGCAGCCACAGCACAAAATAATATACCACTGACTGCAGGAAAAAAACTGTTTGATCGAACCCTCCTCGGCGGAATGGATACCCGCGGCGTGATCGTGGATGGCAGTCTGGAAGAAATCGAGGCTCGCGTACACACTATCCTAGATGAGTTTGGGACACAACGCCTGATTTTAGGCGCCGACTGCACATTACCGACCGGGATCGATATCGAACGAATACATGCAGCGGTGAAAGCCACCGCCACATATTAGGCAAATATGGGCTTTGAGAGACATTTTTTAATATTTCCAAATCGAAAATCCTTCATATCTGTGATATGATTCTCATCGGAATGTCACAAGATTCCTACGGGAGCTTTTAAATGAAAACACTGTTATTGATGCGTCACGCCAAATCGAGCTGGAAGGACGATTCCCTGGCCGATCATGAACGCCCGCTTAAGAAGCGCGGCCATAAGGACACCAAACAAATCGCCAAAGAAATCCTTAAACATGACCTGATTCCACAGTTGATCCTCTCATCTACCGCGACAAGAGCGCGAGAAACGGTTGAGACGCTCACAGAAAAGCTTAATTATCAAGGTCAAGTCCTTTTCTCAGATGAGCTTTACATGGGCGAGCCACAGGATTTCATTAAAACTCTTAAAGAAATGACGGAAGATGAAGACATTGTGATGATCGTCGCACATAATCCAGGCCTGGAAGCCTATTTACAAATCGTCGATGGAGAGATCGAATCCCTGCCAACGGGCGGACTCGGTTACCTGCTGCTCGCGCTGGATGATTGGAAGGACATTTCTCTGGACACTATGGGGGATCTGATCGGATTTTGGAAACCGAAAGAATTACGTAAAAAAGATAAATCATAAAGTCCAATAACCACCATTAAATGAATTCAGGGTTTGATTTCCCAATCCACAAATCGGCTTTTGTAGCAAAACTGAACCAACACTATCATGTTGGGGAGTTCAAGCCGTTTTAGATGCGGATCAAAGAACGCTCAAGATCATTGTAAAATTGACAACTAAGCAAAAATAAAACCGCCCCTTTGGGCAGTTATGTCATTTTTCTCATTTGAAGAAATTTTAAAGACCTATCCCTTCTTTGCATTATCGCTGGCAATCTTGGCTGTTGGGTTGGAACAGCATACACATTCAAGCGCCGTGTTTAGAGTTTCAAAAGCTGCGAGACATGCAGCTGAGTGAAACCTGAGCAGAGGTGTTGGCGTTGGTCGCATCTGCAAGTCAGTAACTGGCAGCCTTTTATCGACCTATTCCATTCTTTTTTGCTAATACAACTTAAAACTATCAGTGGATGATTAATGACGGAGATTAAAGATGATTATATTTTCCGTAACAGTCACCGCTCTGAAAGTGAAATGACCATTCGAAACTCTCTGATTGGTCCGGGTTTTCATCCGGGAGAAAAATCAATAATTTCGTCGTCGACTTCAGACGGCTGAAATTTTTAAAGTTTTTTGTCGCAGGAATCACATTTCGCCAGGTGCCGGTGTTGATATAAAAACGATCTTCCCCATGTTTAGCTGAGATCAAAGAAACTTCCGGTGTGTGGGTATGTCCGCTGATCACGCATTTTAGGCCTGAGTCTTTATCACTGACCAGTGCTTCTCTTTTCGCCCATTTTGCCTGGGATTTCAGTTTGATCTGTTTAGACACCATCTTCATTAAGCTTTTAACCAGCCAGTAGGGAAGGCCGCGGTTTAAAACACCTGAATTCAAAAGACTGATAATGAATATTTTCTGCCAAATAGGGATGACAGACAGTTTGGAAATCTGTTTCTTGAACTGTTGGTTATTTCTTAACGATTTAATGACCGATTCGAAACAGGGTTTCATCAACATCCATGTCTTGCGTTTCTTAACCCCAGGTGTTGAAAACAGGAAAGATAATAAAGCCTGATTAGGTCTGACATCATCAAACTCAATCAAACGTTGGTGCAGGGCATAGAGATGTTTATTATTAATAATTTCAGATTCTCCATAAACCTGTTGGAAGACATGAGGTAGTGCTGCGCCGAATTCAACCGTGGTGATATCCCCCAGGCAGGCACGGTCATAGACATCATCGGGAATTTCTGTTGGGATCACGTCCATTCGATCGATCTGCAGAGAGAAATTCATTGGATCATAGATATGACCATGACGGATCAAACAGAATGGTTTTCCATTTTGTTGAAAAAAAAGTAAATGGCGTTTAAAGGGGACATCATCCTGGTTTAGATTAAACAATGCCCTGACAATGGCCCGCACTTTGGGTGTGGCATTGACCAACCGATCGTGATTGCCTAATAAGTAATGGAGCCTGAGAGGGATATCAAATTTCTCTTGTATATTGCGAAATAATGCCAGTGTTTCGCTAACATTTTCCTCATGGCTGATGGCGTCAATTATTTTCAACAGGACAGTTTC
>JBMCLF010000164.1:0-4635 GCA_048615215.1 Candidatus Brevefilum sp. | reverse complement strand
GTGTCTCGCGTGCACCGGCGGCAATGCCAACGGTGCCCATGCCGACAATGACCTCTGTTTTTCCTGAGGTCTCTTTGAGCTGCTGCTTTTTGAGGGCTTCTTCGCGAATCTTTTTGAGATCATCTAATGATTTTACGCTTGGCATGTTTCACTCCTGTTTTTTTGTTGTCCTGGTCTGATTTTTTCTTGCTTCTTGACGGACGTCCTTTATACCTGCCTCGAGCTGTTCACGGATGAATTTCATCACGGAGGGCTCGGAGAGAGGGACGCCCATCAACGTTTGTTTGATCGGTTCGTCATCAAAGACGAAACGCTTTTGGTTTACCCGGTACTCAAAAATCCAGTGGATTTCAGGCGATCCGATTATCAGGGTCATCAACGTGCCTGTTAGATCTCCCAGGGGCATGCGGTCAATGTGGCTGTGTTTGAAAATCGCTTCGACCGTGGTTCCCTGTCCGGGTGTTGATTGAATTTTAAAAGTTCCTTCACAAGCCTCTGCAGCGGCTTTGAAAAACGGGATGCCGAGGCCAACTTTGCGAGTTGTGCGAGAAGTCACAAAAGGATCGGTGATCCTTGCCAAGGTTTCAGCATCCATCCCTTTGCCGTTGTCCTCAACTTGGATCCTTAGCTGATCTGTTTGCAGGTTTTCTTCCACAAGGATCCGGATCCGGTCTGCGCATGCTGAGATGCTGTTCTCAGCAATGTCAAGGAGATGCAGCGACAGTTCACGCAATTCAGGATTCCAATGATTTAAGGTTCTGGATGGTTTTTGGGAAGCGGTTGGCCTTTACGCGACCCTGAACCTCTTCGTCAACAACAATTACGGGGGCCTGGCTGCAAGCGCCCACGCAGCGGCATAATTCCAGAGTGATTAAGCCGTCTTCTGTGGTTTCTCCTGGCTCAATCCCGAGGATTTGCTTTGCTTTTTCAACAATCTGGTCGATGCCGGCCACATAGCAGGCCGTGCCAACGCAGAACTTGATGGTGTGTTTTCCACGCGGGGTGGTGGTAAAGAACGAATAAAAGGACACCACACCGTGGATGCGGCTGATTGGTTCACCAAGGCCTTCAGCGACATAAACCTGCATCTCAGGGGAGATGTAGCCTATTTTCTCCTGAACACTGTTAAGCACCACCATGGTCGCGCCGTCCAGGTTCTTATTTTCGTTAAGGATACGGTCTACAATCGCCCGTGTTTCGGGGTTCTGCAGAGCTTCGTCATTGAAGTTTTTTTCCATTATTTTTTGCATTTAATGTCAATCTCCATGATTGTCTTCAGGTTAAAAGGCGCGATGGATCTCGTTTGTGAAATTAACCACAAATGAGTTTAATACGCCTTGCCATTATGGTCAATACACAAATGTCATATATAAATTGGAGAATCGTCAATTGCGACTGATGAGCTCAAATTGGCGGCCGCGTTCCCCCTTGAGGGCCAGTTTAATTTCTGAGATGGTTGGTTTTTCCAATGTAAAGCGGTTGGCTCCCAGGAAATCTGCCAGGTAATGCACGTCTCCGCTCTGAATGAGAGGTAGATCGGCTAATTGAGGATATTTCTGAACAGCTTCTTCCTCGGTAATATGACGTGAAATCTCAAGGGCATCGACTTGGGGTTCGGGTGGAACAAACCCGAGACGGTAAATCAGGCCAAAAGCCTGCCGGTCAACATGAGCAGGGATGAACAAACCTCCCAATTCATTGACAGCCTGAAATGCCTCTTCATAGCTGAGGTGGGTTGAGTTGATCAGAAGTGTGTTTTTACGGCGGATAAAATCTCCTGTTTCATCCACAATAAATTGTTCTCCAAAAAACTCAATATTATTCGGAATATCCGGGAGGGTTTGATTCACGATTGCTTGGAGGGACTCAATCTGATCCAGGGAGTCAAAAAGGCACAGGATATGGATTTCCTCTTCAGTTTGAAGTTCCATCCCCGGCAACACCGTCAGACCTGATCCTCGGGCGGCTTTAATCACAGCTTGGATATTTTCGCTGGCGTTGTGGTCGGTGATGGCGATCAGATCAATACCCCGATCAACTGCTTGCTTAACAATCAGAGGGGGGATCATCTCAACTCCCGCGCAGGGAGAAAGGACGGTATGGACATGCAGTTCTGACAGGAAATTATTCACAATATGCTTTCTACAGGATTAATCCTTTGAGGCATGCAGCCCAAGTTCCCAGAGTTTGCCTATTGTTGCATAATTGTCGTCAGGCGTGGAGAGCATTGTCACCCCTTTTTGGTTCGCCTGTTCGATTGTTTGCTGATCGGGTTGGGCATTTTCGGTGATGATGATGGCAGAAAGATCCAACAGCGCAGCAACAGCAACGATGTTACTGTGCGCCATAAGGGTAATCCACACACCTTCCGGGCTGGCGCCAGTCATCACGCAGCTTAATAAATCGGAACAATAGCCGCTGGAAACGGGTACAGATGAAAAATCCTTGGGTTGGGTAAGTGTTTTAAAATTGAGTGTATCGATTATTTCTTGCAGGTTCATGGTGTCTTTCTTTCGGTGAGTTAATTCAAGAAGTCGTTTGGGGGTTATCGTCGGTGCCATTGAGATACATAATCATATAAAGATTGGTGCCGCGTTCCTTTGACGAAATCAGACGCATTTCATCAACACAGCGCTTGATATTAACCAAACCCATCCCGGCGCCAAAACCCATCTCCCGTACTTCATTGGTGGCTGTGGAATATCCCGGCTTCATGGCAAGTTCGACATCCTCAATGCCAGGGCCGGCGTCATAGGCTTCCATGGTTATTTTGTGGGGTTCAATTTCTACCCGGAGAGTGCCGCCGTGATCGGTGTGGATGATCAGGTTCATTTCCGCCTCATACACGGCAATTCCGCAGCGCCGGGCAAGCTGGGGGGTGGCGCCCATGCGCAATAGGGCACGTTTGATCCTGCTGGAAGAATCACCGCCATGGATGAAGTCGCCCTGGCGGATTTCATAGCGCAGTATCAGGCTGGTGCGATCGGAAACAATGTCCTCAAATAAGTGGCTGGCACGGTAGCGGATTAATTCCTCGGCGTGGTAATCTCGCTGCAATGCTACGAGCAGGCCATTGGAGATATCGCCTTTGGTGATGATCCCAACCAGGGAACCATCTCCATCCAATACCGGCAAACGGCCGTATTTGGTGCGGGCGAAGGTTTTGAGGGCTTCCACGACCGGGTCAAACTCCCGCACTGTTGCCAGGTCTGTGCTCATATACTCCTGAACAGCAGCTGACAGGTTTTTTTCGCGTAAAGCCCGAATCAGGTCTTCAATGCTCAGGATACCGATCAGATCCTCGTCTTTGGTTACTGGCGCGCCCGAAAAACGTTCTTCCTGGAAAACGTCCAGAGCGGTTTCCATCGCCATTTCCGGCGAGAGACAGTACACATCTTCGGTCATCACCTCATGAATGCGCAGCTCATAGGCAAGTTCTTCCGCACGGGTGATGGTTTCTGCAGTTTTATCTGAGATGATGGGCGGTTTTGAGGCCATGGATCAAAGGTTTTCCTTATGAACAATCGTCTTCGGTTTGGGTTTCAAAACTCGGAAGGCCGGCTTGGAAAAGAATGCCGCTGGCATCATACAGCCCGCGAGTGGTGGTTACCAGGGGGATATTTTCCTCATTGGCGAGGTTGATCGTCTCCTGGGCCGGGTTTTTCCCCCGGATGAAGACGATGGCTTTGATGTCAGCGATCAACGCGGTGCGGACCACCTGCGGGTTGCAAAGGCCGGTCAGCAGCACCGATTCGGGCTTGATAGATGAAAGTACATCGCTCATCAGATCTGCACCCATGGCGCCAGCAATCTCTCTGTCGTCATCCTTATTATCCGTTAAAACCTTTCCGTCAATCAGTTGAACGAGTTTGCTTAATTTCATATTGTCCTTCTCTTTTTTGATGCTACCATTATTGGCATAATTTTATCCTATTATCGCCAATTACTTTACCATAAGATGAGGATTTGGAGGATAAGGGGTAAAATGGTAGGGACAAATTACGAAATAAGAATATTTTGAGGATTTTATGGCAGAAATTGTGCGCAGTGTGAAGGGAACTCGGGATTTTTATCCGGATGGGATGGCTGTCCGGCGCTGGATGTTTGATATCATCCGAGATGTTTCAACACGGTTCGGCTATCAGGAATATGACGGCCCTTGCCTGGAGTTTATTGACCTGTATGCAGCCAAGTCTGGCGAAGAATTGGTTAAAGAGCAGGCTTTTGTGTTCAACTCACCCGGGGACGACATGCTGACCCTGCGTCCTGAACTTACTCCGACACTGGCGCGGATGGTCGCGCAGCAGCAATACGATATTCCATTTCCAATGCGCTGGTGGTCAATCGGGCCTTTCTGGCGCTACGAAAATCCCCAGCGCGGGCGCACCAGGGAGTTTTATCAATGGAATATTGACCTGGTGGGAACCGAGACTGTGGCAGCGGACGCGGAAATTGTGGCTATTGCAGCCACATTTCTTAAAGAGACCGGCCTTTCACCAGATCAGGTGCGGATTTATGTTAATAACCGGCGTTTGATGGATGATGCTTTCTCAATCCTGGAGATCCCCAAAGACTTGCGGCCCAGGGTTTTCCGCGTGGTGGACAAACTTGACAAACTCTCGGAGAAAGAATGGC
>JBMCLF010000163.1:0-4706 GCA_048615215.1 Candidatus Brevefilum sp. | reverse complement strand
GGGGTTGGAGGCCAATACAGAGGCAACTGCCACCCGCTGGCGGCCGCTCTTCGTCAGAGTAAAGGGGTCTTCTTCTTCCTGTCCGGTCAAACCAACCGCTTCTAAAGCTTCAGCCACACGTTCTTTTATCTCTTTTTTAGAAAAATCACGCAATTTTGGGCTAAAAGCAACCTCGTCATAAACTTTCTCAGAGAAAATCTGATGATCCGGATTTTGAAAAACATATCCCACACTTTGGCCAAGTTTGAAAATTCCCTGCTCCTCTGTTGGTTTGCCATTGACAATAACTTCGCCCTCTGTCGGTTCAAGCAATCCATTAAAATGTTTAGCCAGTGTCGTTTTACCGCTTCCGTTTTGGCCAATGATCGCCACCATATCACCTTTGTTAATCTCAAGGTTTACACCATGCAGGGCTTTCACCCCGCCAGGGTATGTGTGCGACAGGTCACGACATTTGATCAACTGTTCTTTCATATCTGACAGGTCGGCTTGTTCTTGTTTGATGAGCTGGTCGTAATCTTCGCCTGAAATCTTCAGGTTTGAGGCCTCAAATTTCTGAATGCCCTCATCCGGTGTCAGCGGTAAATCGTCAACGCCCACCGCTTTAAATAATTTCGGAATTCCCAAAGGCATCACGCCAATAGACTCAAGCAGCTCCACCTCACTCAAGATTTCCCGTGTCGGGCCGACTTTAATCAGTTTGCCATCCTTTATCAGGGCAATTCGGTCAGCGAAAAGCGCTTCCTCAGTCTCATGTTCAACAACCAACAAAGTGAGATCGTCACGCTTGCACAACCGATGGGTAATCTCAAAAACGCCCATTTTACTGATTGGGTCGAGATCTGTCGTGGGCTCATCCATCACCAGCACACGGGGTTTCAAGGCTAAAACAGAAGCAATTGCCAGCTTTTGTTTTTGCCCACCTGAAAGGGTCGAAGGTGGACGGTCGCGAGCTGCTTCCAACCCAACATAACTCAAATTTTCATCTATCCTGGCTTTAATTTCGTCTCGATCAACCGCAAAATTTTCCGGGCCGAAGGCCACTTCAAGTTCAACTTTGGTTGAAAAAAGCTGCGCCTCAAAATCCTGAAATACCATTCCAACAATCTCGGCCATTTCCGCAACTGAATAATCCTGCGTATTCCGATCCATTACAATCACATCCCCTTTTATTCTCCCCATGTGAAAGTGTGGAATGAGGCCATTGATAGTCGCAGCAAGGGAGCTCTTTCCGGCTTCACTGGGGCCCATCAGCATCATAAACTCACCCTTGTTCAGCTCCAGATTGATGCCATCGAGCGCCCGCGTTGGCTGACCACGATAACGATAAATTACATCCTGGAAGGACACGATTGGTTTTGCCACTAAACCTCCAAAATTCCGAACTTAACAGTTACGGATTAATCAAAGATGCCTGACAAATCAAAACTCAGGCAAATTACGTCAAAATATTTGATTAATGGTTGTTGACTTTCGGCATTAATCTGATTGATTGGCAACCGGATAATTCTTGGCATAAGAACGGTGTTATGATTTCGGTCTCTCAATAAAATCTCGAATGTAAAAGCTATTATCGCCAAATATCTGGCTAATAATGATGAATACACCCCAATTATAGTGCAATTTTCTATTATTACCATCGATATTCTTAAGAGATCTCAATGTTTTTTATTTTGAGGGAAATTTATTTACGGAGCATAACAAGTCGCTTCACAAAACCTCATTTTCTGTCATTGAGAATCTCCAGAGGTGGTGAAGGTACCTAAAAATTACACAAATAAGAGAAATAAACTATTAAAGGGCCAAAGAAATGATTTTCCCCCAGGCTTTGGCTTGTGAGAGCCAATTTTCATTGTTTGATGGGTTCAAAATTAATCTAAATCAGACTTTTTACATGTTGACTGATATTAATAATTCAGCGCTCTAGTAGGATCAGAACTCAATCTTATTCGATCCCTCACCCTCGCCGGACGTATTGACAATAATCACTACCAGGATCGAAATAAATCCAATGGCCAGAAAACCATAAACCACATAAGGGAAAAAGGTCTCCCAGGGGATGAACCTTCCCTCATAGGGCTCCAGCGAATAATCTGCCCATAAGTAAATCGACTCACCACCTTGGATAAAATCTCCAAGCGGGACCTCCCACAGGCTGACTCCAGCCTCCTCCTGAAGTCCGTTGGTCGATAAAATATGTGGTGTGATCAAACGCACATTGTAACCAGCGCTGGAAAGATCCAGCAAGTTTATTCCGGGGATATTCACGTTGGAGCGCTCCATGTCAAGCGTTTGCTCGAAGAAGTATTCTCCGTCTTCAGGGTCAATGGTCATCGTCAACGGGCCGAACCTGCGATCCTCAGCGAATAACCCTGCCATATCTTCGACCTGCATCTCAATTGCATCCCAGGTACGGTTTCCGGTCTCATAGTGAGTCTGTTGGACATCTGTCACCCGCTCATCTACGATTAAATCAGTAAATAAATTCTCAAATTCAAACACCTCAGGGAGAGCCGCCTGAAATTGTGGATAAGCGGTCGTCTCCACCCCAACAGCAAATCGCAGCGAACCCGAGCCATCCTGGTTGACAGTGACCTCCTGAACAAGATTAACACAGCCGCTCAGAAACATGAGCGCAAGGGTTGTGAAGATTACTATGGCTTTTCTCGAAAGTTTCATAATAATTAATTCATTTGAAAAATAAGGTCCTATGTCGATATAATGATTAATAATCAACGATTATTTTACCTGAATGACACCCGATTTTACTTGAAAGGAAACACAATGAAAAGGAAAGCAACTATTATAATATCCTTGGTAATAGGTGTGTTGATCCTGAGCGCCTGCCAGCCGGCCGATGGCGGGGCAGAACCAGATCGGGTCGTGTATCTGATCAACGGCGCCCTGGGCGACAATGCCTTCTATGATTCCGGCCAGTTCGGGATCGATCTACTCGAGATGGAAAACGAATTAGAAACCCGTACCATCGAATGCAATTTTGACCCGGCGGAATACGAACCCGCCCTGCGAGCTGCTGTGGATTATGCCGATGTGATCTTCGTAATCTCTTACGGGTTTGAAGATTTGCTCAGAGAATACGCCGACGACAACCCGGACAAGATCTTCGTCAATCTTGATACTGTTGTGCAAAATGAAGCCAACACCATCACATCAGTAGACTTCATTGAAGAAGAAAGTTCCTTCCTGGCAGGTGTGGTCGCTGGTATGGTCACCATCGATCCCGCCATGCCAAACGTCAACGACCAGAAGGTCATCGGTGCGGTGGGCGGCGATGTTGATCCGGTGATTGAAGCCTTTGTCTTTGCCTATACGAACGGAGCGCAGCACATAGACCCTGAAATCACCGTCGAAACCCGCTACCTGGGCGATTGGGAAGATACCGCCAAAGCCAAAACTGCAGCCCTGCAGCTCTATGACCAGGGCTCAGATATCAACTTCCAAATCGCAGCGGCAGCAGGCATGGGCGTTTTACAGGCCGCTGGCGAACGTGACCTGTATGCCATCGGCGTGGACACCAATCAGAACGATACCGTCCCAGGTAATGTCGTTGCCAGCGCTATCAAGGATGTGGGTTTGGCAATCATCCAGATTTACACCAATATTCTGGAAGAATCTTATGAACCCGGCCAGGTTTTAGAGTATGGCCTGGCTTCTGGTGCGGTGGACATCGCCTTTGAGGAAAATCAGGATGTCCTGCCAACAACCATCACTCAGAGAGTGGATGAACTGCGGGCTCAAATCATCAACGGCACACTCACAGTGGAACGCTATCAGCCCTAACAATCAATCAACATAATGTATAATGAGACGCGGCTTTATGCTGCGTCTCTGTTTTTATTAGGAACCTTCGTGAAACAAACCCTCATTAAGATGCAAAATATTGTCAAGGTCTTTCCACCCGAGGTGGTTGCCCTCGATGATGTCACTGTTGCATTTAACGAGGGGGAAATTCATGCCATTGTGGGAGAAAACGGCGCAGGGAAATCCACCCTGATGAAAATTCTTTATGGGATGCAGCCTGCCGATCAAGGGCAGCTTTTCTTAAAAAGCCAGCCAGTGGCTTTCCAGAATTCAAGTGATGCTATCAAATCCGGGATAGGTATGGTACATCAGGAAATCCTTCTGATTGATCAATATACTGTCTGGGAAAATGTCATTCTCGGATTGGAACCCACTAATTTTCTCGGCTTCATAGATCAAAAAGAAGCCCGGGATCGGGTTCAAGAAAATATTTCCGCTTACGACTTCAACCTCAATCCTGAGGATAGAATCTCTGAAATTTCCATCGGTGCCCGTCAAAAAGTTGAAATCCTAAAACTGCTTTACCGGAATGTCAACGTTCTCATCCTGGATGAGCCGACTGCAGTGCTGACCCCACAAGAAATTCCTCGGCTTTTCGATCAACTAATGCAGCTCCGGGAAAGTGGCCATACGATATTGTTTATTTCGCACCACCTCGATGAGGTCATGGAACTCAGTGATCGCATAACCGTCTTAAGACATGGTCGTAAGATTGCTACTGTTCCCACCGCGCAGACATCCAAAGTAGAACTCGCCGAGATGATGGTGGGGCGTGAAGTTATCTTCACATCTTTACGTCAACCAAAAACACCGGGGAAAATCGTATTTAAGGTTCAAAACCTCAACTACCAGGATCTTGAGGGCAAACAACGTCTCTCAAATAT
>JBMCLF010000162.1:0-4739 GCA_048615215.1 Candidatus Brevefilum sp. | reverse complement strand
TCCCTTCCGAACCCATGTTGGTGCTGGATAAGGTCTACCCGGACGGCATCTTCATCCCCAAAGCCCTGATCGGCATGAACATCCTCCAGCTCCCTACAGTCAAAACCCATGTTTTCACGACAATCACCGGTGCGATGAAGAACGCCTTTGGCGGGTTATTGCATCGCAACCGCCACTGGACGCATAGCGTGATCCACGACACGTTGGTGGACCTGCTAACCATCCAGCAGGAGATCCATCCAGGTATCTTTGCCGTCATGGACGGTACCTTTGCTGGCGATGGTCCCGGGCCGCGCGCCATGCGCTGGCATGAAAAGGACATTCTGCTGGCCTCCGCCGATCAGGTGGCGATTGACGCGGTCTCTGCCCGTCTGCAGGGTTTTGACCCGCTCTCGCTGCGCTTCATCCGGCTGGCACATGAAAAAGGTCTGGGGATCGGCGACCCCTCACAGATCGAAATTGTAGGCTATGATATTGAAGAGGAAGCGCCCTGGAACTTCGTCCAGGAGGACACCCTGGCTTCCAAAGGCCAGAAATTGATCTACCACGGCCCCCTTAAACCTTTTGAGAACTTTTTGTTGCGCAGCCCCATCGAACCCTGGAGCCATTTCGCCAGCAATTTCTACCACAATGTGTACTGGTACCCCTTTGTTGGCAGAAAGCGCGCCAAAGAAGCCCTGCAGACCAAATGGGGACAGCACTTCAAGCAGTACGGGGATGGGGAGGTAGTGCTTCCGGGTGTGGAGCGCAAGACCGTCGTGCAAGCGGTGGCAGGCCTGACGATCCTGGCCGCCCTGACTGGCGGATTGATCTGGTTATTAAAAAACCGGAAAGATTAATTCCCTCAGCCTATTAACAATAAATGAGGGTTTTCAGTCTGACAGAGGATAAATTTACCCTTTCTGATCCAATGCCTGCTGCATCAACGCGTCCATCGCGGCGATATCGCGTACGACAAAATCCGGCTGAAAATCCGAGCCTTTCAGGTCATCTGCCTGCGTTTCACCGCTCAGCACCAGGGCAGTGGTAATCCCCCAACGCCCCAGGGCAATATCGGTATACAACCGGTCACCAATCATGCAGTGCGCATCAATCGGGAAGCCGGTTTTCTCCGCCAGAGCTTCCACGATGGGAGCATAGGGTTTGCCCACGATCACATCCGGCCGCCGCCCTGTGGAGGTCGCTACCAGTTCGATCACCGCGCCGATATCGGGTTTGAAGCCCTCCGGCGTTGGGCAGTTGATATCCGGGTGTGTAGCGATGTATGGTTTGCCTGCAACCACCAGGTCGCACAGCTTCCAGAGCTTATTGTAGGTCAGGGTGGTATCGAAACCCAATACAGCCACATCCGGATCTTCTTCCGTCTGCCGGAAGCCGTTCCGGGCGAATTCCTCACGCAGAGGGGGTGTGCCAACCACGAACAGGCTGGCATTGGGGTGTGCGTTCTTCAGGTAAATCGCGGTGGCCTCCCCGGAAGTGAAGATCTTCTCCTCAGGGACTTCGAGCCCCAACTCCCCCAGCTTCTGCGCGTATTCCACCCGGGAGCGCGAAGAATTGTTCGTGAGGAAATAATAAGGGATTTGATGGGTTTCAAGGGTTTTCAGCCAATCCCGAGCGCCAGGCAAAAGCTGGTCGCCCAGATAGATCGTCCCGTCCATATCCATCAGGAAGCATTTAATGTTTTGCAAGTGTTCGATTTTGTTTTCCAATGATCCATCCATAATTCATTTTTCCTCCTGTCAATCATACCTTTAATTTCTCACAAGAAAACAACATAAAGTTCTCTCAGAAAGGATTTTGGTACTCGCACGCGCCATGACTTATAATTAAGAAAATTGCGATCATGGAGGAGAATTTGGAAAAACGCCCTAACGATTTCGATGGCTTTTCATACTACATCAAAGATCCAGCCGAAATTGAACAAATGGATCAACGCGCATCAATCATGCTGGAACCGGGTCAAATCGCGTTCTTGAAGGATTATCCACATAGCCTGAAAGGGTTGGTTAAACAGGCTGCGCCGCTGGCGGAAGTGCCCAACCTGGCGAAGTGGCTGGCGTCGTTGTGGAATATCCCCCTGACCCTGGAGGTGCACACTTCCAGTGAGCTCTATGATATGAACTTCGTCTGGCTGCGTTTCGATGTTCAGGACGAAGATGAAGAGGAAGGCCTGGTCGCCTGGAAACCAGGGATCAACTTGCTGAGTCTCAGGCCCTCAAATCAGCTGCGTGTCCCCGATCTCCTGATGAAAATCTACAGCATCACCGGAGAAATTAATCACAACGGCTACGGTGTGGCTGGCCGGCTGCACCACCCGGACCGTGTGGGGGATGAAGTGGCTTTTTACGAAACCCTGTATAACGATAAGGCATTTTACCGCCTGCCACACATGCGCATCTATTGGGAATTTCATGGTGGTTTTTACAAGTCGGAAGAAGAACGCCGAAAATCCGGCCTGTACTTCTTCGATGACGGCCTGCCGGAATTCCTTGACCTGTATTTTGGGAGCCTGCTGGACAAAAAAGAATTGCGCATTGACCGTGAGGGTGAGGTCATCGAATAACCTCGCTTTACCCGGCATTCCTGCAAAAAAATCATTTATAATAAACATCCTCAAATCTGTTAAATTGGTGTTTACGACCTGGAAGGAAATCGCATGAAACCCATTGCATTGACCGGCATCAAACCCACCGGACGCCCCCACATTGGCAACTACCTCGGGATGTACCGCCCCGCCCTGGACCTGATGGAGGATTACCTGGGAATGTACTTTGTCGCTGACTATCATGCCCTGACCACCATGTACGACGCACAAGCCCTCAGGGACCTGGTTTACGAGGTCGCTGCAAGCTGGCTGGCTTTGGGGCTGGATCCGGACGATGCAATCTTCTTTCGCCAATCGGATATCCCCGAGATCCCTGAATTCACCTGGATTTTGTCCTGCTTTACTTCCAAAGGTTTGCTCAACCGCGCTCATGCCTACAAGGCCGCTGTGGACGAGAACATTGAAACAGGACGCGACCCCGATGAGGGCATCAATGCCGGCCTGTTTTATTACCCCGTGCTGATGGCCGCCGATATCCTCTTATATGGGTCCGATGTGGTCCCCGTTGGCCTGGATCAAAAACAGCACATTGAGATCACCCGTGATATTGCGGAGGCCTTCAACCGCACCTACGGGGATGTTCTCAAAGTCCCGGAGGGCGTCATCCAGGAATCGGTCATGAAGGTGCCCGGGATCGACGGCCGAAAGATGAGCAAGAGCTATGACAACACCATCCCGATCTTCGCACCTGAGAAAAAACTGCACAAACAGGTCATGCGGATTGTCACGGACAGCAAACGCCCGGAAGACCCCAAAGACCCGGAAGGCGATACTCTTTTTGCCCTGCTGCGCTTCTTTGCCAGCCATGAACGGTTGGAAGAAATCCAAAATCTCTACCTGCACGGCGGCGCCGCTTATGGGACTCTTAAGAAGGAACTCGCCGGTTTGATTTTGGATCATTTTGGTGAGGCGCGCGAGCGCTTCAATGCGTTGATAGAGGATAGGGATTATCTCGATAAGGTTTTGCTGGAAGGTGCTGAAAAAGCCCGTGAGATGGGAAAGCCCATTCTCAAAGCCGCCCGTAAGGCCACAGGGATTGATTGAGATCAAGAAATCAAAAAAAGTATTCCACGTGCTGATCACTCATGGCGCGCAGGGTGCCTGCGCCTTTACCCGCGATGTGGGCTGGCACATTCCCGTGCCGGACGTGCCGGTGACGTCAAACGCAGAATCAATGGGATGTGGTGATCAGGTTTTGGCCGTCCTGTGTGCTCAGGCTCCACGCTCGCTCATTTGATAAAGACTGCCGCTCCGCCGTGTTGGCTGGCAGCCTGCCATATGCCCAGCGGGGACGGGCATCCATATTTCCTGACCATTCCAAGCTTGCCGGTTAATCCAGTTAATAAAAAAATTAGGAAACTTCATTTCTGTGGCGTCAAAGGGTTTAATCCAGCCTGCCGGTCAATATAGGCATCAACCACATGCTCGAGCAGGGAAAGCGGTAACCCGCCGTTGTCAATCACCACATCATGGAAATCCTTCAGGTGGAATTTAGGGCCGAGGGTTGACTGCGCCTTCTGGCGCAAAGCCAAAAGCTTGATGTAGCCGATGTAGTAAGCGCAGGCCTGGCCGGGCATAACGATGTAGCGTTCCACCTCGGTGATTACATCGCGTTCGGGCAGGCCGGTCACCCGGACCATGTAATCAATCGCCTCTTCACGCGTCCATTGTTTAAAATGAATGCCCGTGTCCACCACAAGACGTGCAGCCCGCCAGAGCAACGCCTGCAGCCTGCCGATGTTGCTCAAGGCATCCTCCAAACCCAGTTCCCATCCCAGGCGTTCCGCATACAAAGCCCAACCTTCAACATAAGCGTTGAAGAAATACGTCCGGCGGAAAGTTGGCAGCCCTTTGATGTTTTGAGCCTGCGCCATCTGATAGACATGGCCGGGGATGCCTTCGTGGTAGGCCAAAGTGCGCATTCCCCAGGTGTAGATGTTCTCCGGCTCGCGCAGGTTGAGCCACATCGTGCCTGGCCGGCTTCCATCCATGGCCGGCGGCTGGGCATAGGCGATCGGGGAATCAGGCTCCTTATATTCCGGCAAACGTTTCACGGCAATC
Source organism: Candidatus Brevefilum sp. (assembly GCA_048615215.1). GTDB lineage: Bacteria > Chloroflexota > Anaerolineae > Anaerolineales > Anaerolineaceae > Brevifilum. The sequence continues at coordinate 73 of JBMCLF010000162.1, read as the reverse complement.
TCTTCCAGCATGCCGTGTGTAAAAAGTTCCGGCAGATGTTGATTCACTTCGTCGAGGATCGCCCGGTACGTTT
>JBMCLF010000161.1:0-4745 GCA_048615215.1 Candidatus Brevefilum sp. | reverse complement strand
TTTTGACATTTTGCTAATCTTCTTCCCCTTTGTCAGCTTTAACGGACGGCGAATCTGGGACTGGAACAAATTCGTCTGGATTATTTGTGCCGGTGCGGTGCTTCCCCTAATTATTTTATAATTTCTGCTCTGAGAACACCTCTTCAGGAAGCATCAAAAGTTGAACAAGAACAAACTGCTTAAAAGAGTCACTCCGGTCGTTCGCCGGGTTTGCGAATGAAGAACATCACCAGGCTCTCTGCCCATATCAGCAGTAGCCCGGCATGGATTAAGGTCAGCATAGGGGTCAGGAAAAAAACCCGCCATTCCTTAATCGTGGCAGCATCGTAAACCGCCATCTCCCCAGGATTGATCAGGCGGAAAAATGCCGGGTAGGTTCGAAGGATCCAGAGCGTTCCCAAGGCAGACAACAAGTTCGCCATTACCATGCCCACCAACATGATCGTGACCTGTTTTTTCGTGAGCCGGACCACAAATAACCCCATTACAAATAAGCCCACCACAAAAGACAGGATTGTCGCGACGTACTCAGGCTGGAAAGTGTCAGGGATGCCGAATTCGCGCCAATTCCAATACCACAGGTAGACTGACAACAACATTAAAATCCAGCCTAACAATAGAAAATGCCACTTGCGGAGTTTTTTAGTCACAGTTCTAGATTTTGTGTTAACTCGAGTTCGTCTCTGAGCAGTCAAGGCTTCCTCCTTCATTTTTTTAGTGGGGTTCAGCTACCGATGGTCAGGTGCCTGATTTTTATTTCACTAACTTTGCAATTGTTTGAAAGGCAGGATGCTTGGCCGTGCGGACCAATTCAAACAAAGCCATCTCAACGCTGGTAACAGTCGCCCCAACATCATGCAAGCGCTGTAAGGCGAGATCATGATTTTCCTGTGTTCGTGAAAAGACTCCATCGCTCAGGACATGCACATCATAACCCGCGTCCAGTAAATCCAAACCGGTCTGTAAAACGCAGACATGGGCTTCGATGCCAGTTAATAGCACCTGTTTCCGTCCAGATTGATCCAGATCGCGCATGAATTCCGGAACGCGCAGGGCGCTGAAGGCATGCTTGTGAATCGTGTTGACGTCCGACAATGTGGATGTTAATTCCGTGAGCATCGGCCCTAATTTCTCTGGGACCTGGAGCGTCGAAAGGATGGGCACTTCCAGAGCCTGGCAGCCTTTGATCAGGCGCAGGGCATTTGGAACCACGTTCTCGCTGCGATGGACAATCTCCGCCAGCCGCCCCTGAAAATCAACCATCACCAGGACAGCATCAAGGGAATTTAACATATTTCCTCCATGGGTTAATCATTGTGAACATTATACCTCGCATAAGGTACACTGCCTGCCAGAAATAATTGGCCATAGGACAATCACTCTCACAGCTTTAAACTATAATTGTAGACATGGAAGATCCAAACGAAAATAAGAAAACACCGGAGAAATATTCATCAGAGCACACCGAGACCAGCGCTTTTGGTACGCCCGGCCACACCAGCCATGATTCATCACACTTTTATAGCAGACGGATGTATCAGGACCGTCAACCTGATGAATCCGTGCAATATAGGGAAAACACAGTCCCGGCGGGCGTACTTGATTCCATCCAATGTGCCTCCAGCGAGAAGATGTCGGCCCTACCCGATGACTGTGTTCACCTGATGGTCACCTCGCCGCCCTATAATGCTGGAAAAGAATACGACGAAGACCTGACCCTGGGCGAATACCTGTCCATGCTGGAGAAGATCTGGCGGGAAGTTTACCGGGTTCTGGTGCCCGGCGGCCGGGCCTGCATCAACATCGCCAACCTCGGGCGCAAGCCCTACCTGCCCCTGCACAGCTTCATCATCGAGCAGATGTTGAATATTGGTTATCTGATGCGGGGGGAGATCATCTGGGATAAAGCCGCCAGCACCAGCCCTTCCACTGCCTGGGGGTCCTGGCTTTCGGCCAGCAACCCGGTATTGCGTGATGTGCACGAATATATCCTGGTTTTCAGCAAAGAAGGCTTTCACCGGCCAAAGGGGGAGCGCGAGAACACTATTGAGAAAGAAGATTTCCTTGCCTGGACCAAATCGGTGTGGGCATTCCAGGCCGTGCAGGCTCGCCAGATCGGCCATCCCGCACCATTTCCTGTTGAACTTCCGCATCGGTGCATCCAGCTTTATACCTACAAAGGGGATATTGTACTGGATCCCTTCGCTGGGAGCGGCACGACCTGTGTGGCAGCCGTCCAGGACGGCCGGCACTTCATCGGGTTTGAGATTAACCGGGAGTATTGCGACCTGGCGGAAGCCCGCTTGAAAGGAGAGATGGCTTCACCCTCTCGATGAGGAGGTAAAGGGGGAAAAGGTTTTTGGCCGTGCGAGGGGTCGCTGGATTTAGGAATCAGGACAATTTTTGAACAATTTGAATAATTTGCCCTCACCCTGATCTTTTCTATACACGGGCAAGGTTTTGATTTCCTTTTTTTGCACTGCGCCTCGATATACCCCCGTTCACGACACATTAAAGGCTCTTCCTCCTATCCTCGGTAAAGGAGAGGACAGAGGAAAGGGTGACATCATTAGAATAAGCATTATGTGATCAACTTTGGGAATGGTCAATTATCCATTTTTCTCCGGTTTCATCGGACATCCACGGCCTCCGTCAACCGCCGAATGGTATGGTCAATGTATTCCGAATTTTCAATCACCATTCGGATGGCGCCCTCGGGGCAGACTTCGGCGCAATTGCCGCACCCGCGGCAATCCGCCTGAATAACCGCTCGTCCATCTTCCATCTGAATAGCATCAATGAAGCACACCTCTTCCGTACACAAGCCGCAGCCAGTGCAATCTTCGGTCACCTCAAAATGTACCCAGGGCATACGTTCGATCTTTTTCTGCAACTTGGGAGCCAGGTTTGGTAAAAAGCGAAACAGGCAGCAGCATGAGCAGCAGTTGCAGATCGTCATTAATTTTTCCGAAGGCGTGACCCCCATCCAGACCGCGTCAATCTTATCCCGCCCGATCAGGTGGACCAAACCTGCTTCACGGGCCCGTTGGATATGGGCCAATGCAGATTCCTGGTTCACCAGCGAGCCAAGTTTCGGGTTGATGTCGAGCACCGCCTCGCCCAAAAAGATACAGCCGATATCGTGATCATAGTCCTGGCAATCTGCAGCTTCACGGCAGATGCATTTGTCCATCAAGAAGATATAATTCGCCTGCCGGATAAAATGTTCCACAACACTCGAGGGTACTGCCAGGTTCTTTTGTGGAGCAATCTCCTGCTTTATCAACACCCGGTCTTTGGGCAAGTAAAACAGGGCGTCCCCCGTGCGGTGGCCATTAAACAGAGCACGTTCCATCAATCGTCCCAGAATGGGCCACTTGGTCATTTCAGCGCCAAAGTAACGCAGACGAAAATGTTTTTTCAGTAAATTGACAAACCACAACGGTGAAGCCATAAGTGTGCTCCAGAGTAACACATACCTGTAATCTGACCAATCATACCTCAGAAAATCAGAGCATTCTCAGTCAACTTTAAGGAGAAACCATCATCCCATTATATCTCGTGTTCTGACTGACAAAACCACAGATGATGAAAATTTCAGGTTTTCTCTCTTGACAGCATCCTGGCTTACCAATCCTGGTCCCGTATGAGAATAGTTGTAAGCATCAAAAATCTCCACGAAACGGTAAAATGGAGAAAATGATATTGTGACACATTAAGGACAAACAACCATGTTCGTTTATCTCAGTAAATTATTGCCTCTGCTCGTTTACCCCCTGGGGTTAGCCTGCATCTTGCTGATCGCCGCCCTGATATTCGGGAAACACCGCCGTTGGCGCAAAGGTCTCATGATTGCAGCACTGGGCCTTTTGTGGCTGGGAAGCAACCGTTGGATCAGTTACAGCCTGGCGCGCTCACTTGAATGGCGCCATATCCCAACTGGAACCATCCCCCAGGCTGAGGTGATCGTGGTTCTCGGCGGCGGGACAGAATCCGCCGACCCACCGCGCCCGATAACCGAAGTCAACAGCGCCGGGGACCGAGTGCTGTACGCCGCCAGGTTGTATCATCAGGGCACCGCACCGAACATCCTGGTCAGCGGAGGCAATCTGGAATTCAGTTCAGCCCGGGGACAAACCCCTGCAGAAGAGATGGCGGACCTGCTTGCACTCACAGATGTACCGGGAGAAGCGATCTGGCAGCAAAACAACTCGCAAAACACTTACGAAGATGCCCTGTACTCCGCCCGCATGCTTGCCGAGTGGAATATCAATGAAATTATATTGGTAACCTCGGCCATGCATATGCCGCGTTCGCTGGCGTTGTTTGAAAATCAGGGGCTGGAGGTCATCCCAGCACCGGTTGACTTCACCATCACGGAACGGGGTTGGGAAAGCACATTCAGACCGGGTATTGACGAATTCCTGATCTACCTGCTGCCAAATACCAGTTCACTCGGGTTAACCACCAATGTGCTGAAAGAGTACCTTGGAATGCTGATCTACGGACTGCGCGGCTGGCTTTAATCCACACCTGCCATATAAGCAATGCTCAGGGTACCAGGTCCGGTATGGGCACCGACAACCGGGCTGACAAATGTAGTGATTGTCTTATCCGGGTCAAAGCGTTCTACGGCCTGCGCCATCAGTTTTTGATTTTCCTCTTCAGCAGCAGCATGAAAAGTTGAGATCCACAGGGGTTCACGGCCGTCAATCCCTTTTTCAGCCAATTCCAGCATGCGCTGC
>JBMCLF010000160.1:0-4760 GCA_048615215.1 Candidatus Brevefilum sp. | reverse complement strand
ATTTTAGATAACGAGAATTTTGTGAAACTTTCATAGATTGGCCAAAATATTGCTCTGGGAATTTTCTTCAAACGATCAGTGTCATTATTATTGTTTTCTCTTGAGGATAACAATCGCATCTCAAGATATGTGGGTTTAAGGTATTATATATCATCAGAAGAATTCAAACAGTGAGTTAAATGAGTGAAAGTAATACCTATGACCGATGAAATTACCCCTGAATTATTTGAGCATCTTGTGGAACTGGCAGCATTTGCTTTTGACCCCGAAGAAGCAGATTATCTGCGTCGGGAGCTGAACAATCAGCTAAAGGCGGTTCGCCAGCTGGAAGCCGTGCCTCTGGAAACTGAAGTTCCAATCACCTTGCATGGCATCACGTATTCTCGCAACACAAAACCTGCTCTGCGTGAGGACGTTTGGGAACCCTGCGACAATCCTGATGAGATTCTGGCGCAGGTTCCGCAGGTAGAAGACCGCTACATTATCGTCCCCGATATTCCTCATACGGAACTGGATTGAAGCACATGGAAATAATGGAACGATCTGCCTTTGAAATTGCTGAAAAAGTTCAAAAAGGTGAACTGACCGCCGTTGAGGTGTTGGAAGCCGCATTTGCGCGGGTGGCAAAAGTGGACGGGCGGCCCGGAAGCCTGGATGGGGACGAATTGAAAGATGAGGATCGCCAGACAGTGCATGCCTTCATCACCCTGACGACTGAAAGGGCCTATGAACAGGCGGAAGCGATTGACGCCCGGATAAAAGCCGGGGGCCGGGTAGGCCCGCTGGCCGGCGTGCCGGTGACGATCAAGGATATTTTCTGCGTGAAGGACACGCCTTCCACGGCGGCTTCTCGCATCCTGGCGAATTTTAACGCCCCTTATACGGCAGCCGCTGTGGAACGATTGGAAACTGCCGGCGCTGTGACGTTGGGGAAAGTCAACCTGGATGAGTTTACTTACGGCTCCTCCACGGAATCCTCCGCATTTCAGCCTTCCACCCGCAATCCCTGGAATACGGGACGGGTGCCTGGTGGTTCATCAGGGGGATCGACTGCCTCGGTGGCGGCGGGTGAAGCCCCGCTCTCCCTGGGGACAGACACAGCCGGCTCAATCCGGCAGCCGGCAGCCTTTTGCGGCGTGGTGGGGCTCAAGCCCACCTACGGCCGTGTTTCGCGTTACGGGCTGATCGCCTTCGGATCCTCGCTGGATTGCCCCGGCCCTGTGGCACGAGATGTGCGCGATGCCGCTCTGATGCTGGCCGTAATGGCTGGCGAAGACCGGCGTGACAGCACCGCAGCCAGTCAGGAAGTGCCGGATTACCTCGGGACAATGGATCGGGGTGTAAAAGACATGCGGATCGGCCTTTCGCCAGATTATATGCAGATCACCTTCCCAGATCCTGAGACCGGTGAATTGGTCAAGCAGGATTTGCCTGGGGAGATCCGGTCAGCCACACTGCAAGCTGCTGAAGCCCTGGCAAAGCAGGGGGCTGAGATCGTGGATGACGTGCCCATGCCGAACACCATTTACGGCATACCGGCATATTTTGTCATCAGCCGGGTGGAGGCCGCTTCTAACCTGCACCGCTTTGACGGCGTCAAATATGGCTACCGGACCGAATCTGATTTCAGGGACCTGCGGGAGATGTATCGTAAGACTCGCGCGGAGGGTTTCGGCCTGCAGCCAAAGCTGCGCATTTTGATGGGGATGTACGTCAGCGCGGCCCAGTACAGCGAGCAGTATTATCAGCGTGCCCTGCGGGTGCGTTCGATGATCCGTTCCGACTTTGATGCGGCCTTTGACCCAGATGGCGCTTACCGCCTGGATGCACTGCTCACACCCACCACGCCCACCACTGCTTTCAAGATGGCGGATGTTTACGGAGATTCGGTGTTGATGCAGTATGCGGACCAGCTGACCGTTCCGGCTAACCATGCCGGCGTTCCTGGCATTTCCATCCCGGCGGGTTTGGACAGCGAGGGCATGCCCATTGGTTTACAGCTGCTGGCGCCGGATTTCATGGAAGAGACACTCTTCCAGGCTGGCTACGCCTTCGAACAGGCTACGGCAGATGTAGACTGGCGGCAGGTCAAACCCCAGGTGTTACGCTGATTGAGACAAGGACATGAAACAAAAGCCGATCCAAGCCGTACCTGAAGAGGAAAGAACTTTGGCCGGCCTGGCCTACTTGCTGGGTTTGGTCCCTGCTTTGATCATCTTGATGCTCAAAAAAAGTGATTCGCTCAGCTTGCAGTATCATGCCATACAGGCAGCCTTATATGATGGGTTTGTTAGGCTCACGGCGATAATGCTGCTGATGGTGTCTTTAAATACCCTGCCTGTTTTGATGGTTGCAGCGTGGCTGGGAACGAATATCCTCGCTGATTTCCTTGCGCCAGAGGGCCCGCTGGTTTACATGATCCTCACGATTATGTTAATGCTGTTCGCATCCTGTGTGATCGGCGTGGCAGCAGTCTTGATCCTGTGTCTTAATTTAATCGATCTGGTTGCTGCTGCATGCCTGTTTGCGGGGCGAAATTGGCACTATCCAATTATTGGCAAATGGGCTGAAAGATTGATTCAAAGGAATCCTGAGCGACCTTAAAGGAATAACTTATGACTGATTATGAAGCTGTGATCGGGCTTGAAACCCATATTCAACTGAACACCACCAGCAAGATTTTTTGCGGGTGTAAGGCGGATTCCTGGGAAGACCCGCCCAATACCAATATCTGTCCGGTGTGCACTGGCCTGCCAGGCGTGCTGCCGGTTCTCAACGAAGCGGCTGTGCGTAAAGCTGTTCTGCTGGCAGCAGCCATGCATTCAGAGATCCGTCTAAAATCTTTTTTTGATCGCAAAAATTACTTTTATCCAGACTTGCCCAAGGGGTATCAGATCTCGCAGTATGACATGTCGCTGGGGCGGGGTGGGTTTCTCGATCTGCCTATGCCCGATGGGGGCATGCGCCGGGTGAACATCACCAAGCTGCATCTGGAAGAGGATGCTGGAAAAACCAAATATGAACATGGCAAGCGCTATGTGGATTTTAACCGCTGCGGTGTCCCGCTGGTAGAGATGGTCACCGGGCCGGATTTACGGTCGGCGGATGAGGCTGCACAATACTTGATCCGGCTGCGGCAGCTTTTACGCTGGTTAGGCGTCTCGGAAGCAAATATGGAAAAAGGGCATCTTCGATGTGATGCCAACGTCTCGATCCGTGAGCGTGGCAGCACCATTCTGAATACAAAAACCGAGATCAAGAATGTAAATTCGATAGAAGCAGTACGTACCGCGATTAATAAGGAAATTGAGCGTCAGCAAGATCTGGTTGAATCCGGTGGGAAAGTGGAAGCCTGGACACTAGACTGGGACGACACGCACCAACGTTTGAATAAGATGCGCTCGAAGGAAACTGAAGCGGATTACCGGTATTTTCGCGAGCCGGATTTACTGCCCCTGGAATTGGACGAGGATACGCGGGATGAAATCCTATCTGAACTGCCAGAATTGCCCCTGGCGCGGCGTACCCGCTTTAAGGCTGAATATAATCTGCCTGAATACGATGCAGACATCCTGACAGCTGATCGACCGATTTCTGAATATTTTGAAGCTGCAGTTAAAGCTTATCGAGGCGATCCGAAGGTTGTATCTAACTGGATCATGAATGAAGTTTTACGCATGACGAATGACATGAACGTCCGGGCGGATGAAATGGTGCTCAGCCCTCAGCATCTGGCTGAGGTGATCAAAATGGTGGATCAGGGCACGATCAATAATGCTACAGCAAAATCTGTCTTAAGTAAGGTTCAGGACACTGGCAAACCACCTGTTGAGATTGTCAAGGAAGAAGGGCTGGCACAGGTCAGTGATGATGCAAAGCTGCAAGCAGCAATCGACAAAGTACTGGCAGCGCATCCAGAGGAGGTCAGCAGCTACCGTGGAGGGAAGGAAGGCTTGCTGGGATGGTTCATGGGCCAGGTGATGCGTGAGACACGCGGTAAGGCGGATCCGCAACTTACCCGCGAGTTGTTGCAAAAAGCGCTGAAAGGGGAATAAGCGATAGTTGAGTAATTTCTTCTAATCGAAGGTTATTGATCGGAAGGCTGACGGCTAAGGGTTTTTGGTCCATTGATCAATACGACCAATCCCGAAGCCAGAACCAGAAGAAGGACGAGGATCCAGGCAGGGCGGAGAGAACCGCCAGTCATCTCTGGCAGGAAGGGCAAGACGCCAAAGGCGGTGTTGCTTGCCGCATGCAGGAGCAGTATGATCCATAAACTCCCCCGGGTGGCATTGTAGACCCAGGTGTAAGAAATGGTGATCGATACGGTTTGCAGCAAGAACCATATCCCGGGAAGCTGTTGGTGAAAATCACCGGGCAGCCAGAAGAGGGGCAGGTGCCAGATTGCCCAGATCAGGCCAAGGATCAGGCTGCTTCTCAGGGCGTTAAACCGTTTTTGGAGCCACGGCAGAGCAAACCCGCGCCAGCCGATCTCCTCTCCCAAAACGCTGAAAATTAATACCATGAAGAAAACCGGGACCATCCAATAGATCTCCGCAGGGTCATTGAAAACCAGACCTGTCCCACCTAATAGAGTGTGAATTTCGATTGCAGTGAGCATCAGCAGAGGCGGCGCGGCCAGGCTGAAGGGATACCAGAACCACTGGACGCGGAAGTGGGTCAATTGGCCCCACACTTTTTTGAGACCCTGCATGCCTGATTGAAGCCCGATAGCGGCCAAACATGCCAGGCTGGGGCCA
>JBMCLF010000159.1:0-4779 GCA_048615215.1 Candidatus Brevefilum sp. | reverse complement strand
GAGCGTATGAAATAATTACAGCCGCATAAAGGGCTTCTTTAACTGCGCCAATTAATTGCTGTGCATCTCCTTTGAATTTTGGATCCGGCCCATTAATCATCTCGCTTGCCTTGACACGCATTTCTTTGCTTCCCGAAATGATCCGGCTGGAAACGGCTGCATTAATTGTATGGGTGGCAGCGCCCAGGTCCATCGCATTTTGGCTGGTCCACTTGCCGGTGCCCTTCTGTTTAGCTTTGTCCAGGATCACTTCCAGGATCGGTTTTCCTGTCTCAGAATCTTCAGTTTTTAAGATCTCCGCTGTGATTTCAACCAGGTAGGAGGAAAGCTCGCCCTGATTCCAATCTGCAAATAAATCTCCCATCTCGTCATAGGATAGTTTCACACTCCGATGAAGCAGGTCATAAACTTCGCCAATGAGCTGCATGATAGCATATTCAATCCCGTTATGCACCATCTTCACATAATGACCCGCGCTGCCAGGGCCCATGTAATCTACACAGGGCTCACCGTCATCAGCTTTGGCGGCTGCAGCTCTCAAAATCTCTTCGACCGCTTCCCAGGCCTCCATCACCCCACCAGGCATAATGCTGGGACCAAGCAAGGCACCTTCTTCACCACCTGAAATGCCCGCACCCATGTAAAGGAAACCTTTTTCTCTTAAAGATTCGCTCCGCCGCTGAGTGTCTTCAAAAAAGGAATTGCCGCCATCTATCAGCAAATCGCCTTCTTCAAGATGTGGCAGTATATCTTCAATGACATAATCCACAGGCGCACCGGCTTTCACCATCACCAATATTTTCCTGGGACGTTCAAGCATCTCTGTCAACCCCTCGTATGAATATGTCCCAATGATTGGCTTATCTTTCGCTGAACCTTTCACAAAATCGACCGTTTTGGCATCAGTCCGGTTATAGACGGCAACAGAGAAACCTTTGTTAGCGATATTCAATGCGATGTTTTGGCCCATTACACCCATCCCAACAACGCCAAATTTTGCTTTTTCCATACTCAATCCTCTTTCAATGATCCATATTAAGATTTTACCCGATACAGATGTTCACCTGCTTCCTTGACCAGCAATAATCCTTCATCTTCACGACCTTCCCATTCAGCGATATTGATAGAATCGGGATCCATATAGCCCAGGTTGATCTCCTTGCAGGTCTCTTCCGAAATGCCAGTCGCCAGCGTGACCTGGATCCTGGGATGTTCTTCGCCGGTTTCAGCGTCATAGGTGCCCAATCCTTTTAAATGGGTGGAGTGCGCCAGCACCCCTAACGGGATGTGTTTGAACTTCTCCCATTGTTTGAGGAAATAATCCCGCACGTGATAGCCAATCTGTCTGATCAAAGCCCCATGATGCAGGCTGATCCTGTCAATATGCGGGGCATAAATGATAACCTCCCCCCCGTCAGCGATCACTGGCTCAAGTTTATACATTCCTTTGCCGCCCACCCACAACTCGTCAAACATTTCCGGCATCACAGCCAGGCCGCGGTCAAAGGTGCGACCCGTATAGACAATGTGTTTCCTGGCGCTTAGGGCAGATGCCCCTTCCCAGGCTTCCTCCGGGGTTCCGAAAAAGGCGCCGTAAATGCCCTGGGCATTGAGCACAAACGCCAGACAGGATTTGTGTAGATTGATAAACTGAGCTGCCCGGTCCACCACCGCCCGAACCGGTGTGTACCCTGACCCATTCACAGCCACATTGGTCAGCAGAGCCGCCAGCCAGTGGGTGAAATTGATAATTCCCGGCCCGCTGATCCCGGGGAAAAAGTATTTGTTACCACCTGAATACCCAATAGAAACATTGGGAGAAACCGGGCCGCAGATGAGGACGTGATCGTATTCGAAAATGCGCTGGTTGATTTGCACACTCAAAGGCACCTTGAAGTGACCTTCTGTCAACTTCTCCATTTCCCTTCCAGAGATCACACCGATCTCCCGCAATGTTTCTGGCTGGCCCCAGGTATGGTTGTAGATATGATGTTTTCCAATCATGCCATCCTTAACGGGACGGCCAAACAACTGCGAAAGCTTTGTTTCATCTAAAGGCGGGTGCGTGCCCAGGGCGACGATAAAATCCAGAGCCTCAACCCGTCCATCCAGGGCATCAGTCAATACATTAAATACCATGGGAAGCGGCATGGTGCGAGTCTGATCCGGAACCAGGACCACAACACGCTTTCGATCCACATTGAGGGTGTTAAGCCCTTCTGTAATAAACGACTGGACTGCATCCTGATCCAGAAATCCATCCAACATCATCAACTGCTGAAATGTCATTTTTACCACCTTATCGCCAGTTCTTTAGTAATTATATTTAAGATTTTTTCAAAGCGATACCGATAGTTGTCCGTCATCCATATTGCTTCTGCTGAAAAACACTTACTAATTATATAATTTAAAACCCCTGCCTAAACAGGGGCAATACAGGGAACATTAATCCAAACGCTATACTTCGACGACAGAATTTTCCTCACCCATCTCACCAGGGATGTATGCATCAGCTTCCCAATCATTTTCCCAGCGTTCACCATCAAGAAAATACCGAAACTCGTACGACTTCCCGGCATCCAGAGTCAGTACCGTATAAAACATGCCGTCTTTCTTCTTTTTCATCGGATTGGCCGTGTTATCCCAATCATTAAAGTCGCCTACCAGGCAGACTTTTTCAGCATCTACTTCAGCAGGTAAATAGAACCAGACTCTGACACGCTTGCCGCCTTTGTACACATGCTTTTTCAACATTTTTGCCTCGCTTTCCATGAAGTTGGACAATTAAATGTTACTAGATGCCCATCAAACCTGTCTTGAAAACCTTGATCCTGACAAATAATTATTCATGGTTAGCCTCTAATCAATCACGCCGTAAAAAAGCGGCAATGGTTCAACTTCATCCTGAACGATCGAGACAGCGTCCTTTAGATTTTGTTTTGCTTTCATCAGGGATTCCTCGTCACGAGCGTGCACTTCAAACAAAGGCTGGCCTTTTTCAACCGAATCACCGACTTTAGCTCGCACCATGATACCAACAGCGAGGTCAATGGATTCGCCTTTCTTCTTCCTGCCTGCGCCCAAAACCACAGCTGTCTCACCCACCGTACGGGCGTGCACTGCAGAAATGTTGCCCCCCTGTTCTGCTTCAATGACCGATTTGACCGGCGCTTCTGGCAGTTTGTCAGGGTCATCGATATAACTGGCGTCACCCCCCTGGGCTTCCACCAGTTTTTTGAGGTACTCAAAGCCAGAACCTGAGTCAATCGCTTCTTCCGCCATTTCATGGGCCTCATGCTTGGAATCCGCGTTTTTACCAAGCACAAGCATATGACTGGCAATTTCCAGGCAGTGTTCTTCGAAATCCTGCGGTCCTTCCCCCTGCAAGGTTTTGATCGCTTCCTTCATCTCCAAAGCATTTCCTACAGCTTCTCCCAGGGGTTGATTCATATCGGACAACACAGCCGCCACATTCCTGCCAGACAACTCTCCAATCGAAACCATCAAGGTTGCCAACCGCCGGGCTTCTTCAACGGATTTCATGAACGCCCCGTTACCAGCTTTAACGTCCAATAAGATCGCCTGAGCGCCAGCCGCAATTTTCTTGCTCATAATTGAGGAAGCTATCAATGGGATCGATTGAACCGTTCCGGTCACATCGCGCAATCCATAAAGTTTTCCATCGGCTGGTGCCAGGTCCATACTTTGCCCAGTCAAAACCATTCCCAATGATTTAAGCTGGTCCAGAAATTCTTCTTTGGAGAGGTCAGTCCTGTAACCTGGAACCGACTCCAATTTATCCAATGTACCGCCGCTGAAGCCCAATCCACGACCAGACATTTTACCAACCGGTAAACCACACGCGCGCACCATGGGAACAACAGCAATCGAGGTTTTATCGCCTACCCCTCCCGAGGAGTGCTTATCCACAGCAATATCGACCACACCTCTTAGATCAAGTGTGTCACCGCTTTCAGACATGGTTAAAGTCAGATGTGTGGTCTCTTCGGGAGTCATCCCCTGAAGCAATACTGCCATGGCCCAAGCCGCGGCTTGATAATCCGGGATATCACCCGAAGTATATCCCTCGATAAAGAATTTAATTTCCTGTTTTGTGAGTTCCTTGCCGTCTCGTTTCTTTTCAATGATATCAACTGCTCGCATATGTACCTCCGTACATTAAGTCTACCGTAATGCAAAAACCGTAAGGCGCAGAGTCCTTACGGTTTTGAAAATTCAGAGAAAATGATTATTCTACAGGGATTACTGTGACTTTACGATGTGGCTCTTCACCCACACTTTCTGTCTCAACATAGGGGTTTTCCCGCAGTTCAATATGAACAATCCGGCGCTCATTGGGCGGCATCGGTTCAAGCGCTTGCTTGCGGCCGGTGCTGACAACCTGTTCTGCCATTCGGCGTGCCAGCCTGCGCAGTTCATCCTGCCGCCGCTGACGGTAATGCTGAACATCAACCTGCAAAGGCACCCAGCGTCCTAATTCGCGCCCGACGATCAGGCTGGTGATGTACTGCAGCGCATTGATTGTCTCTGATTTATTACCAATCAGGAAGCTCAGGTCATTACCTTCGATATCGATCAAAACAGGCTGAACGCGATTTGTTTCGCTATCACCCAGCTTGACCGACACTTTGGCATTGACCCGCATCTTTTCCAGGATGATGTTGATGGTTTCCCGGGCAATGCTGACCTCTTCCGGTTCTTCACTCACCGGTAGAGCAGCTTCCGATTCTGCTGGCAGGGCATTCATTTTTTCAACCA
>JBMCLF010000158.1:0-4784 GCA_048615215.1 Candidatus Brevefilum sp. | reverse complement strand
GGAAGAACGCTTGCTGCGTGCAATTTTTGGTGAAAAATCCCGTGATGTCAAAGACACTTCTCTGCGAATGCCCCACGGTGAAAAAGGCACGGTAGTTGATGTCCAGGTCTTCACCCGTGAGGAGAACTCGGACCTCAAAGCCGGTGTGGATATGATGGTGCGCGTCGCTGTCGCACAGCGCCGCAAGGTGACTGAAGGCGACAAGATGGCTGGACGCCACGGCAATAAGGGCGTTATCTCGATGGTGGTGCCTGTTGAGGATATGCCATTCCTGAATAATGGACGCCCGATCGATGCAATCCTTAATCCTCTGAGTGTGCCCGGCCGTATGAACATCGGCCAGTTGTTGGAAGTGCACCTCGGATGGGCGGCTGAAAGGCTGAGCTTCCGCGCAGTGACGCCGGTATTTGACGGCGCGTCAGAGTATGAAATAGAAGCAGAATTGGCTCGGGCCTGGATGATTGACCATGCCTGGGATGAAGCGGCAGAGAAGGCCTGGGAATGGCTGCGTGAAGAGAGTTACGATCCGGAAGTTATTCGGGATGAAAACGAAGTGCGTTTGCTCTACCTGGAAAATTGGCTGGGTGATCGCGGTTATGATGTTTACGAACTCGCATCCGACGAGCGTTATGCCCGACGTATGACGATGAAAGAATGGCTGCGTGACGAAGGGTATGACCCAGATGAGATCACCGCTTTTGAAACGGATGAAATTCCGGTCTCTGAACGCCACGACCAGGATACCCGTGCGATTGAGGCCTGTCTTAAACTCTGGATGAAAGATCTGGGCTTCAAGGTCAAGAAGAGCCTGTCTGGTGAGGAATTGCAGGCAGAAGCCCGCAAAGTGATGAAAGAAACAGATAAGCCGATGCCCACATTGGGTAAACAGAAGCTCCGTGATGGGAAAACCGGTGAATATTACGACCATCCTGTTACTGTTGGCTTGATGACGGTCATGAAACTGCACCACCTTGTTGAAGACAAGGTGCACGCACGTTCTACAGGGCCTTACAGTCTTGTCACCCAGCAGCCTCTGGGCGGCAAGGCCCAGTTCGGCGGCCAGCGCCTCGGTGAGATGGAGGTTTGGGCGCTTGAGGCTTACGGCGCAGCTTACACGCTGCAAGAAATGTTGACAGTCAAATCGGATGACGTGGTCGGTCGTGTGAGCACTTACGAATCAATTGTTAAAGGCGAGCCGATTGAAGACCCGGGTATTCCTGCTGCTTTCAAGGTGCTGGTGAAAGAAATGCAGAGCCTGGGATTGGCGATTGAGGCTGTTTTGGAAGACGGTCAAGTGGTCACTTTTGGCAAGGATGAAGATAAAGCCAAGGTGCCAAATACGCCAACCGGCTTGATCAGTATTGGTAGAGATATTTAATTGGGTATGATTAAAGGGTCGCACTTCTTGTCTTGACGGTGCCCTATACACATGGTAGAATCATCCCTCGTTATCTTCATTCTGACCCTAAAAAACCGGTCAGCATTTGGAGGCAAAATTGGATAGTCGTGAGGCCATCTTGAAAGATGATGATGGCCTCCATTATTGGAAGAATGTAATTATTAAGCTTTGGAGGCAAATGTGCCAACGATCAATCAATTAGTACGCAAAGGCCGCAAGTCGAAACGCAAAAAGAGTAAAGCTCCTGCGCTGCAATACACTTACAATTCGCAGAAGCAGAAACGTATTCGACAGTCTAAAGGCGCACCGCAAAAACGTGGTGTTTGCACGGTCGTGCGTACAATGACCCCTAAGAAACCGAACTCCGCTTTGCGGAAGATAGCCCGTGTGCGTCTGACGAATCATATGGAAGTTACGGCTTACATCCCTGGCGAAGGCCACCAGCTACAGGAGCACTCTGTGGTGCTCGTGCGCGGCGGTCGTGTCAAGGACCTGCCTGGTGTCCGTTATCACATCGTTCGAGGCACTTTAGATTCGACTGGCGTTGAGGACCGCGCTCGCGGCCGCTCAAAGTACGGTGCTAAAAAACCTAAGTAGTCAGCGATCTTTCTTTAAGTTAGGGCGAAGCATTACAATCGGTTATTGGGGATTGCCTAATTGCTTTGCCCTATTTTAATTTTGTATTTTGTAAGGAGTAAGAATGGCGCGTAGATATACACCTGAAAAACGAGAAGTCTCCCCTGATGTTCGTTATAACAATATCGATGTTCAGGAGATGATCAATCGGATCATGATCAAGGGAAAGAAAAGCACAGCCATACGGTTATTATATGATGCCTTTGACCTGATCGAAGAACGCTCGGGCAAGGACCCGATTGAGACGTTTGAAGCTGCGTTGAAAAACGTTTCTCCGATGATGGAAGTGCGCCCACGCCGTGTGGGTGGCGCGACCTACCAAGTGCCGATGGAAGTGGATCCCTCTCGCCGGAAGACATTGGCGATGCGCTGGATCATTACAGCCGCACGGAACCGACCGGGTAAATCCTTCGCTGAAAAGATGGCGAACGAGTTGATGGATGCCTCACAGAACTCAGGCGCTGCTTATCGACGCCGTGAAGAAGCCCACCGAATGGCAGAAGCTAACCGGGCCTTCTCACACTTCCGCCTTTAATTCATCACTATTTTTGTTTTGTTGGTAGGACTGGACCCTTTTTATGGCTGAGCAAGAATTTCCGCTGGAACGATATCGTAATATTGGTGTTATCGCGCATATTGACGCTGGTAAAACCACAACGACTGAGCGGATTCTATTCTATACCGGTCGTTCTTACCGAATTGGTTCAGTTGACGAGGGCACGACCGTCACCGACTGGATGGAGCAGGAACGAGAACGTGGCATTACGATTGTCTCTGCTGCGGTGACTACCCAATGGCGTGAGCATAAGATCAATTTGATTGACACACCCGGGCATATCGACTTCACCGCGGAAGTTCAGCGTTCTTTACGTGTGCTGGATGGCGGCATTGTCGTATTTGACGCCGTTCAGGGCGTTGAACCCCAAAGCGAAACGGTCTGGCGGCAGGCTGACCGCTTTGCCGTACCACGTATTTCTTTTGCTAATAAAATGGACCGTGTTGGCGCATCCTACGAGCGCACGATTGAATCCATTAAGAACCGTTTGGGCGCTCGCCCTCTCCCAATGCAGGTTCCGATTGGCGAAGAAGATCAATTCAAAGGTGTCGTTGACCTTTTGACGAAGCAGGCTATCCTCTTCGAGGATGAATTAGGAAGCGAGCCGCGTTACACAGAGGTCCCTGAAGATCTGGTTGACCTGGTTGACGCTCAACGAGAAGACCTGGTGGAGCGAATCGCAGAATTAGATGATGATCTGACGATCAAATATCTTGAGGGCGAAACTCTGACACTGGATGAATTGAAGTCGGCTTTACGCCAGGCCGTGCTGGACAACAAGATCACACCCGTGTTCTGCGGATCTTCTTTAAAGAATAAGGGAGTACAGCCGCTGCTGGATGCTGTCGTGGATTACCTGCCATCTCCGTTGGATGTGCCCGATGTTGTGGTAATGCACCCCAAAACAGAAGAACAGATCACGCGTCCGCCTAAAGATGAAGCGCCCATGTCGGCGCTGGTGTTCAAGATCGTCACCGACCCCTATGTGGGGAGACTTGCCTATATCCGGGTTTATTCGGGTAAGGTCAAGAAGAGCGAAACCTACCAGAATGCGACCCAGGATAAGAAAGAGCGTGTGGGGCGCTTGCTCCGGATGTACGCTGACCATCGAGAAGATGTTGATGAGATCGGTCCTGGAGACATAGGCGCAATCCTCGGTTTAAAAGAAAGTTACACCGGCGACACATTATCCGATCAATCCAAACCGATTATTCTGGAATCTATCACCTTCCCTGATCCTGTGATTTCTGTTGCCATTGAGCCCAAGACCATGGCTGACCAGGCGAAGATGGGCATAGCACTGCAGAAGCTCTCAGAAGAAGACCCTACCTTTAAAGTACGGCAAGATGAAGAAACAGGCCAGACGATCATTTCTGGTATGGGCGAATTGCATCTTGATATTTTGGTTGATCGCATGTTGCGGGAATTCAAGGTTGAGGCAAATGTGGGTAATCCTCGTGTTGCTTACCACGAGACGATCACTCGTGCCGTACCCGAAGTAGAATACAAATTTGTCAAACAAACCGGCGGGCACGGGCAGTATGGCCATGTGGTGCTGCGGATCGAACCTCTCGAAAGCGGTTCTGGTTTTGTGTTTGACGAAGAGGTTCGCGGCGGTGCAATACCTCAGGAATTTATTCCTGCTGTTGAAAAAGGAATACGTGAAGCGGTTGAAAGTGGTGTTGTTTCCGGGTATCCAATGACGGATTTGAAGGTCACGCTGCTGGATGGCTCATCACATGAGGTCGATTCAAGTGATATGGCTTTTCGAATGGCTGCCATTTTTGCCTTTCGTGAAGGTGTGCCGCGAGGGAAGCCTGTATTACTCGAACCGATTATGAAGGTCGAGGTGGTGACCCCTGAAGATCATACTGGTGATGTTCTGGGGCAAATCAATTCCCGGCGTGGAAATGTACTGGGGATGGAACCACGTCCGGGTAATGCCCAGGCGATCCAGGCAGAGGTTCCTCTGGCAGAGATGTTTGGTTATGCCACTGAATTGCGTTCGTCGACCAAAGGGCGCGGAATATTTACGATGGAATTTAAACATTACGCTCCTGTTTCGGACGCAGTGATGAAAAAGATTGCTGGATTTTAAACATTAGATATTTTATTTTAGATTGAGGAGTAATTAGAAGATGGCCAAAGAGAAATTTGATCGCTCAAAGCCGCATCTCAACGTGGGAACAATGG
>JBMCLF010000157.1:0-4793 GCA_048615215.1 Candidatus Brevefilum sp. | reverse complement strand
TTGCAGCTATGCTTCATTGCCCAAAAATGCTTTTAATTGATGAATTTCTCATTGTGCAGGATATGGCCAACGCGCACCGTTGGATGGATTTCTTTAAGCAATTTTCATCATCTGGAGGGACAGTTCTGTTGGCGATCCACCATCCTGAATTAACCATGAAATATTGTGACCGTCTGATCTTTCTTGAGAATGGCCGAGCAATCATCAACGATGAAACAACAACTGCATTCAATAAACTGACGGGTTTTAACTATCACGCCTTCCTCCCACAGAAAGAATGGGAGCTGGCCTATGCATAAAATCGCCTACAGCACAGGCACATCGGTGATTCATCGGCTTTATCCCATAACTAAATTATTTTGGCTGCTATTTGTCTCGATTTTTCTTTTCATTCTCTCCAACGGTTATCTTGTGATTGGTATCGGAATTCTGATTATTTCCCTTTTAATGATGATTCATCCGCAGATCTTAAAAATTCGTGGGGTTCGATTAGTTTTCACGACCGGGTTTATGCTCTTTCTTCTTTATGTGCTTTTCTATAAAGGCGGCCGGACATTACTGGATCCAGGGCCTGGATTACTGCAAATAACAACTGAGGGTATAGAGACTGGACTATTAATTTGCGGACGTTTTTACGCCATTGTCTTTACGAGTTATCTCTTCATCCTGACAACCAATCCCTCACGCTTGGCTTTTGCCTTGATGAAGATTGGCCTGCCGTATCGTTATGGATTCATGCTCATTACTACCTTACGGTTAGCGCCAATTTTGGAAGAAGAAGGAAGAACCATCTATCAAGCCCAATTGGTCCGGGGCGTTCAGTATGATCGTGCAGGTCCAAGGAAAATCCTTCTGCTGGTGCATCAGTTTTTAACCCCGCTCCTTATCAGTTCACTCCGGCGAGCGGACCGACTGTTTTTTAGCATGGAAGGCCGGGGCTTTGGCAGGTATGATGATCGAACTTTCCGAGAAAACAGCCATCCAACCAAGCTCGATCTGTTTTATTCACTGGGATTATTTCTATTTTTTGTTTTCGTGTTTATCGTGGAAATCGGATGATTATTTTGAGCATAGGCCATAATAAAACAAGAATTCTGATAATGATTGCTGTCATATTGTTTTTTATTGGATCAATCCTCATAATTTTTAAAATCACAAAACCAATGCCGATTGCGTTACTGCAAAACTATGATCTTTCACTTCTTTGGCATGAAGGCCAGGTGATGAACGATTGTGCTGAATGTCACAATGGCACCGACTTTCACAGATGCGAAACCCGCCATGACGACCATGGTGCAGTTGAATTGGCTGGCGTGCAGGTCTTTGAAGGGGTCGACCTGACCGGTGATGTCCCTGACCCCACTTTTTTTCGGGTGAATGAGGCCATGCCCAATCAGCAGAATATGGGCACCCACATCACATTATTTGAGTTTCTCTCTCAAAATGGCGTGGAAAATTTTGAGTCGGTCACCTTCATCACCAACGACGGCGGGCTCGCCACAATTGAATACGAGCACCTGGATGAAACTGCCATGCTTGTGCCATATATTGACGGGGTCAGATTTGTGACCGAATCCGTACACTCATCCACCTGGCTGAAAGCAATTAGCAGGATTATCGTTGTTGGTATTGAAAAGCCACTAACCATTGATGGCATGTCAACATCCATAGGCCGATTGTTGATTGGCGAAACGACCCGGATAACCGTTGAAGGCTCTAATGTGATGCTCACGGATGAAGCTGGCGAGACAAGCCATGCTTTGGTTGCCAACTGGGCCGAAGGAGCCAGGCTTCTACCATTGTTAGAGACCAGCGAACCAAACAGCATCCTGGTTACCAATGCTTCAGGAGAAAAAACGGAACTTTTCTTTGATGAAATTCAAGACGCCATCATCGCCATCGTTCGGGACAGCGTCACGCTGGTCCTGCCAGATCGGGGACGCAGCGTCTGGCCAACTGACATTGTGAAGATCGAATCGAGCCATCAATGAAACAAAAATCTCTCGCAGCATATCTTTTCTTCTTACTGCTCATTTTTAGTACAGCCTGTTCAGATAATTGGGAGATCGATATCACCAGCCAAGGCTCCACAGTCCAAACATTTTCCTCTGAACAGATCGATTTTTATCTTGATCAATCTACCGGAAGCATCTCAGAAATTCCCCTCGGGCAGGTTCTTTACGATTCGGGTTTTTCGATCGTTGACACGATTACCCTAAAACTAAATGACGGCTCAACCTCTGCATTTGATTGGGAGCTGGTCGCTGCCACAGCCACAATATCAGCATCGGGAACCGTTACAATCTCGAATACGGATTACACCCCAACTTCAATAGAAGTTAATCCTTCGTCCCTCGCTACAAAAATTGAATGGTCTATCATGGACATCGCACCAACCATGGCACATGCCCTGGACATTCCCAATCCACCAGAATCTGTAGGGGTCAAACGAATTGAAGGAAGCGCTGACTATGGTCTGATGATTTTGCTGGATGGGCTTCAGTTTGAGAAGTTAATGCAGTTGATTGAAACAGAAAAATTATCATTTTTTCAACAGCACCAGGATGAAATTCAGAAGGGCTTAACAGTATATCCCTCGATCTCCACTTCCGCCTCTGCAGCACTGTTGACATCTGCCCCGCCCCAGGTGAACGGCGTCTTCGGATATGGCTATAGGTCCACCGAAACCGTCACCCTGTTTGACCTTGCCACCCAGGCGGGATTGGTGGTCAAGGCAGTTGAGGGCGATAGCCTGGCTTTCAATTTGCGTAACGCCGAGACGATGCTGAGCGGCGACCGGGATGGGGACGGCTTCTCAGATGACAATGTTTTAGAAAACAGCCTGGATGTCATTCGGTCTGGAATGCCCGAATTAATGTATATTCATTTTCACAATATCGACGATCTGGGGCACTCCTTTGGACCCAATTCTGCTGAATATGTTGAAGCCATTATCCGTGTGGATGGCTACCTTGCAGAAATTTATGAAACACTGCCCAATAACACATTGATCGCCATATTTGCGGACCACGGCATGCATGTCACCGAAGAGGGTGGAAATCATGGCACCCTGGTTGCTGATGATATGATCATACCCATTTTGTTAATTCAAAAATAAGGAAGTTTTATGTACCTGTCGACAAACAGTAATAAGAAGAAAACGTTTAGCTGGCTGATTATCCTGACACTTGCCATCATGATAACCGCCTGCGGCGGCGCGCCAAATGTGGATTGGGAATTAAGAATCAGTGGGGATGTCAGCACTCCCATCACTCTGACCTACCGGGAAATGGCTGAAATGGAACAGCTGGATTTAAATGACGTTTTGATGGAAAAGTCACGGGGTGAAGACGAAGTACGCTCCTTCAGCGGCGTGCGCATTGAGGATCTTTTAGAAATCGCTGGGGGATCTGAGGATTTTCGCTCAATCACCGCCAAAGCTGCAGACGGTTATGCGATCGAGATCTCTAAAGATGAGATGGTCGATGGCATTGTGGCCTTGAAGCAAGGTGATGAATGGATTACCAAAGTTGACCCGGATGCCGGTCCTATCCGGTTGGTTCTTCCCCAGACACCGGCCAACCGGTGGGTTTTTCAGCTTTCTGAGCTCGTTGTCAATCAATAATCAAACATGAAGAAAGAGGTTATAAATGAAGAAAATACGTTTGTTTGTTAGTTTATTCGTCCTTCTGGCCCTGATCACAGCCTGCGCTCCTGCGGAAGAACCGATTTTGACCGTGGGTAATGAAGAATACACCCGATCAGAGCTGGAATCACTCGGCACTCTTTCTGTAGACTACACGAATAAAGATGGGGAAACAACCGGCTACGAAGGCGTTCTGCTGTCGAAACTGCTGGAAGATGCTGAAGTCTCAGGTGAAAATATTACATTTTCAGCTGCAGATGGTTATGAAGCCGAAATATCTACCGATGAAGCCCTGGCCTGCGAGAACTGCATCGTTGCTTTTGATGATGGCAGCCTGCGCATGGTCATGCCTGATTTCTCCGGCAAGCTTCAGGTCAAGGATGTGGTTTCCATCACCGAACAATAAAAGCTCGAATGAAATGGAACAGGGCTGTGAAGTGGGTTTTACAGCCCTGTTCATGATTAATTTTTCATTACGTCAATCAGCTCCAATTAATGAAAAATCAATTTGACATATTCTCAAATCACCCGTATACTTTAGCACAATGAAAACAAATTTAGATGCTGCCCTGGTTTACGCATATTATTACGGCACTTTTGACGAAGATGCCGCAGGCAGCGTTTAACGCATTTTAGCGAAATTTCAAACCAAAACGTCAGGCCTCCGGCCTGGCGTTTTTTTTATTTTCATGGAGTGATTTTATGAGAGGCATTCGTGGTGCGACAACTATAGATCGAGATCATCCAACTGAGGTTATTAAATTAACCCGAGAATTATTATGTGCCATCCAAACGGCAAATGGAAACTTCTCACCGGATGAGATCGCCAGCATCATCTTTACGGTAACAAACGATATCAAATCAACGTTTCCTGCGAGGGCAGCGCGAGAATTGGGTTGGGACTTTGTGCCGCTGATGTGTGCGCTTGAGATTCCGGTGCCAGGCAGCCTGCAACGCTGTATACGGGTCCTGATCCATTGGAACACTGATAAACAACAGGATGAAATCCAACATATCTACTTACGGGGTGCACAAAAACTCCGACCGGATATCATTAATCGCCATGGGACAGAGAACAAGGAGATGAAAGCATGATGATCATTATGAAGGCCGGTACAAGCCGGGAGAATGTTCAAAGGGTCGTAAC
>JBMCLF010000156.1:0-4802 GCA_048615215.1 Candidatus Brevefilum sp. | reverse complement strand
CTCTTGGGGAACCAATGTTTTCTTGATTCGCCAGTTCATCATGTCGATTCCAAAAGATCTTGATGAGGCCGCGATGATGGATGGCGCCAACCCACTGCGGATTTTCTTTTCGATCATCCTACCGCAATCAGTGCCGGCGCTGACTGCCGTGGCGCTGTTCCACTTCTTCTGGGCGTGGAACGATTATTTCAATCCCTTGATTTATCTGGCCGGTAACCCGGAGAAATTCCCGATTACAATCGGTTTGACTGCATTCAACAGGCTTTATTCCCAGCAAATCAACCTGATCCAGGCAGCTTCGCTAATTACTGCTGTCATTCCTGTGATTATCTTCTTCTTTGCCCAGCGTATTTTTATGCAAGGTGTTGTGATCACAGGTGTGGAGAAGTAATTAATCGAGGATGGATATGCTGTTGAAAAGAAGGATCGCATCAGTGTCGGTTTTGCTGGCACTGATATTTATAATGTTGACTTCCTGCTCGCTGAGCGGACGCGCTGGAGATGCTCCGGCTCGGACCCCCGAGATCCCCGCTGAGTCTTGTTTGATCGATCCTGAAGTTGAATTGGGGAGCATTAATCCATTGGTGTATGGTGTCAATCACGGGCCTTGGGCGGTCATTACCGAAAAAACACTCCCGTTAGCACAGGAGGCCAAGATTACCATGATCCGCTTTCCCGGCGGAAATTGGGGGGATGAAAACAACCTCCAGCCTTATCACATTGACCAATTTGTGTTTCTTGCCGACCAAATTGGCGCAGAGGTCAGCATCAATGTTCGACTTTTTGGGGGATCACCTGAGCTGGCCGCAGATTTGGTGCGCTACGCAAATATTGAGAAGGACTACGGGATTAAATATTGGGGCATCGGGAACGAACCAACTCTCTTTGCCACCTCACGCGGCGCACCTGACTATGGGGTGGAGCAATTTAATCAAGAATGGCGCTCTTTTGCGGAAACGATGAAGGCCGTGGATGAGTCCATTCTATTGATCGGCCCGGAACTGCATCAATTCGGATCAAGCTTGGGCGCCACTCCCAAAGACCCGTTTGGCCTGGATTGGATGACGGAATTTCTCAAAG
The DNA here is from genome assembly GCA_048615215.1 of Candidatus Brevefilum sp. Classification (GTDB taxonomy): domain Bacteria; phylum Chloroflexota; class Anaerolineae; order Anaerolineales; family Anaerolineaceae; genus Brevifilum. The sequence continues at coordinate 3,722 of JBMCLF010000156.1, read as the reverse complement.
CCAATGGCGACATGGTAGATATTGTCTCAATACACCGCTATCCCTTCCCGCAGACATCGGGTGGAAGGGCGGCGAATGTGGAAGATCTGATGGGTGCTTCTGAAGAGTGGGATGAAATTATCCCTTACCTGCGCAACCTGATTCTGGAAACGACCGGAGAGGACTTGCCGATTGCCGTTACGGAAGTCAATTCGCATTGGTCCAATGCCATTGGTGGTGAAGCGACGCCGGATTCTTTTATGAATGCCATCTGGTGGGCGGATGTGTTGGGGCGGATGATCAATAATAATGTTGAAATTGTGAATTATTTTTCACTGCAAAGCCAGCCAAGTATCGGGGGCTATGGTTTATTTTCAAGGGCGGAACCCCGCCCAACTTATTATGTCTATAAACTGTATCAGGAATTTGGCGATAACCTGGTCTTTTCTGGGTGTGACCACCAACACTTGCGAATTTATGCAGCTCAGAATGAAAGCGAAGAATTGACAGTTATTCTAATCAATATGAACGAAGAAAGTATCTCCACGCCTTTGATGCTCAAAGATGGAGGGTGGACATTAAAAACGGTTCGTCGTTTGGATGAGCAAAACCTGTACCATAACCTGACGTTGGAAAATTTTGACGATCTTGAAGCCCTGTCCTTTCCAGCCTATTCAATAACACAACTACAATTTGAGTGAGATTATGAAAAGACGATTTACGATTGTTTTGTTAGCTTTGATTATTTTGACCGCTTGCGGTCCAGCAGAGTCACCCGAGCAAACACCGGTTTTGATTGACCAGCCGGAGGTTGTTGAGGGGACGAACACACCTCCCCCTGAGCCTTCGCCAGATCCGGCGTACCTCAACAGTGAATTAACCCCTGAGGAACGCGCTGAGGATTTGTTGAGCCGGATGACCATGGAAGAAAAAATCGGGCAAATGACCCTGATCGAAAAGGGCAGTATTACACCGGATGCCGTTGAAGAATATTTCATTGGTGGTGTATTGAGCGGTGGCGGTGGGACACCTTCGCAAAACACACCCGAAGGATGGGCCGAAATGGTCGACTCCTACCAGGAGGGCGCTTTGGCCACACGCTTGCAGATCCCCGTCATTTACGGTGTGGATGCCGTTCATGGCCATAATAACTTAAAGGGTGCTGTAATCTATCCTCACAATGTGGGCCTGGGAGCATCCCGCGATACCGATCTTGTTCGCCGTATTGGCGAAGCTACTGCTGAAGCGATGGCAGCGACCAATATTCACTGGAATTACGCCCCAGTCCTTGCCGTTGTTCAGGACATCCGCTGGGGCCGAACCTATGAAGCCTATGGCGAGGATACCGATCTCGTTACCAGTTTAGGTGTGGCCTTTCAGGAAGGTTTACAGGGTCAGGAACTCTCTGATCCACTCACAGCGCTGGCCACACCCAAGCATTATATTGGCGATGGCGCCACAGTGTGGGGCAGCTCGATCACCGGCAATTATCAAATTGACCAGGGTGTGATGGTGGCCACCGAAGAAGAAATTCGAGAAAAATATCTACCACCTTATCAAGCGGCCGTTGACGCTGGCGCGCTGAGTATCATGATTTCCTTCTCCAGCTGGGACGACACAAAAATGCACGCGCATCAATACCTGATTACTGATGTCCTGAAGGGCGAACTAGATTTTGAAGGTTTCGTTGTTTCAGATTGGGGTGGTGTTGATCAGATTAATCCCAATTATTACACCTCTGTTGTCGAAGCTATCAACGCAGGCATTGATATGAACATGGTGCCTACCAGTTATACCCAATTCATTGATGCGATGACCCAGGCCGTAGAGAGCGGGGATATCACCGAAGAGCGTGTGGATGATGCGGTTCGAAGAATTTTGATCGTTAAATTCTCCCTCGGTTTATTTGAGACCCCATACTCGAACCCGGATTTATTTGACCTGGTGGGAACGGAAGAAGCTCGCAAATTGGCCCAAGAAGCGGTTGCAAAATCGCTTGTTTTATTGAAAAACGAAAACTCAGCTCTTCCATTGAGCGCTGATGAAGGCCTGATTTTCCTGGCAGGTGAGGGGGCAGATGATATTGGCATGCAATGCGGTGGCTGGACCATCTCCTGGCAAGGGATGAAAGGGGCTATCACACCCGGGACGACGATCAAAGATGCCTTTGAGGAAACTTTTGGTGGACAACTTCAGTACAACCGATTTGGCAGATACGACAATATCCTGGATGAGGATGACGATCTGGCGATTGCGGATGTGGGCGTGGTCGTGATCGGAGAGGACCCCTATGCTGAAGGCGCGGGCGACTCCAACGATCTGACATTGAGCGATGTTGATATTGAGCTTATTCAACGTGTTGGGGAACGCAGCCAAAAGCTGGTGGTGCTCGTCATGGCGGGACGCCCCCTGGTGATTACAGAAGCACTCGATTTAGCAGACGCCTGGGTGGCAGTTTGGCTGCCCGGCACTGAAGGGCAGGGTGTGGCGGATGTGCTTTTCGGTGTGGAACCTTTCATCGGTAAGACGCCATTAACCTGGCCGAGGTCAATGGACCAATTGCCTCTTGGCAGTTACGATACTGAACCTCTATTCCCGTATGGATTTGGCCTTGAATACTAGAATGAAATTTTCAAGATATGCTGTTTTGGTCTTTTTGTTCATTTTCTTGGCAGGCTGCAGTCCGGGATTTACTACAGAAATTGAACCATCTTCCACGCCAACGTTTGAACCAACCCTCACACCAACGCCTGAACCCACGCCGGAATGGGAACGAGATGGTTGGACCCTGATCTGGCAGGACGAATTTGACGGTGAAGAATTGGACCCGGAAAAATGGGAAATGGAAATCGGCGGTCATGGTTGGGGCAACAATGAGAAACAGTTTTACACAGATCGCCCCGAAAATGTACGTCTTGAAGAAGGCAATTTGGTGATTGAGGCTCAGGATGAGTTTTTTGTCCGGCGACATTACACATCAGGAAGAATAAAAACGCAGGGTTTGTTCACTTTCACTTACGGACGGGTGGAAGGCCGCATGAAGCTGCCTTATGGGCAGGGAATTTGGCCTGCTTTCTGGATGCTGGGCGAAGATATTGAGGAAGTGGGCTGGCCGGAATGCGGCGAAATTGATATCATGGAGCATATCGGACGCGAGCCAAGAAGGATCTATGGGACAGTTCATGGTCCGGGTTATTCTGGCGGCAGCGGGATTGGCCATTTCACCACCTTCCCTGAAAACTCGCTTACTGAAGATTTTCATGTTTTTGCTATCGAGTGGGAACCTGATGAGATTCGCTGGTACGCGGATGATGAACTTTTCTTCTCTCTGACAGCTGAAGAGATTAATGGTGAATGGGTCTATGACCATCCATTTTTCATCTTACTGAACATGGCCGTGGGCGGGTATTGGCCGGGCAATCCGGATGAAACCACTGAATTCCCTCAATTTTTGATTGTAGATTACGTACGCGTTTATCAGCGTACGGAAGAGATTACAGATTAACGCTTACTTGCTGGTTTGAAAAATGAATTATGGGAGCGGCGGACGGGTTGCTTGGATTGATTAATTCCTGTTGTCAAAGAACATGGCCAATGGAAAAACACTTTACCCGGTCATTTGGAAACTTGCTACTCGAAACTATATGATGAAATGCTGGGATATTTTCCATCAACAATCACTTATTGAACGGCATTGGAGTCCTAATCGCAATAGAGAGATGCAGTGAGAAGGTCATGAACGA
>JBMCLF010000155.1:0-4805 GCA_048615215.1 Candidatus Brevefilum sp. | reverse complement strand
CTATGGAAGAATTTGGACGGATTGGCGCCCAAATTTTGATTGAAGCCTTGAATAATCGGTTTTTCAAACCCCAAATTGTCAGGTTGACCCCGGAATTAATCATCAGGAAAACATGTGCACCCTATCAAGCTTGATTGGAGGTGATGGCGACGTAAGCAAGAAAATAGAAATTGGAAGTTGACCATTGTATCAAGACCAAACCCAAAAGGAGAAATTTAGATGAAGAAACTTTTAACTATCCTCTCTTTGATCATAATCGCATCACTCATGCTGGCAGCATGCAGTCAAGCGACTGTGACCGAAGAACCAGAAACCCCAGATGTAGAAGCACCAGAGGAGGCTGGGGAAGACCTCTTATTTGTTGCCATTAATAAGAGTGCTGACCAGCAGTATTTCATTGATCTGCAGAATTCTTTTGTCGAGACGGCTGAAGGATTTGGTGCAGAAGCTCGGAAATTTGACGCCAAACTGGATCCCAGTCTGGGTGTCTCGCTTGTGAACGACGCCATCTCGGCTGGCGCTCAGGGCATCGCCATCACCGTTCCTGACCAAACCATTGGGCCCGCGATTGCACAGGCAGCTGCTGATGCTGGTGTTGTATTGATTGCGACCGACGACAGCATCTCAGATGCGGAGGGCAACCTCGTCCCGTTCGTTGGTTTTGATGGCAAAGATATGGGCCGCAAAGTTGGCGATGCTGCAGCAGACCTGCTGACCGAAGCTGGCTGGCTTGATGACGCCGACAAGAAGGTGGGTGTCCTGTCTGCCGATGTGGAGACATTGAGCGTTTGTAACGACCGCACAGACAATGAAAAAATCGCCATTTCAGCGGCAGGCGTGCCCGATGAGCAGATCTTCTCGGTGCCCTATACGGGTGAAGCACTGTCCGCACAGGATGCGGCCGGTCCCATCATCACCGCCAACCCTGACATCACAAATTGGGTGGTATTTGGATGTAATGACGAAGGCGTCTTGGGGACCACGAATGCCCTGGCAACTGCTGGCTTTGAACCGGACAGCATTATCGCCGTTGGCCTGGGTGCCTATGAGGCTTGCAAATTCTGGGCAGCCGATCAGGCCTCCGGCTTTAAGGCCGCGCTGTTCATTTCCGGCCTGGATGTGGGCAAAACGGCTGCGGAAGTATTGCATGATGCCGTTGTGAATGGTGTTGAGCCCCCCGAACAAACTTTTGCTCCCACGACCATTGTTACCAAAGAGAACTATACATCGGTCATGGATCCCATTTCATTGAATAACTGTGGTGTTGGTGTGGAAGAAATTCCAGTTGGAGAGGAATCCACTGAAGACCTTTTATTTGTTGCCATTAATAAGAGCGCTGACCAGCAGTATTTTATCGACCTGCAAAATTCTTTTGTCGAGACCGTTGAAGGATATGGTGGCGAGGCTCGGAAATTTGACGCCCAATTGGACCCCAATCTGGGTGTCTCGCTTGTGAACGACGCCATCTCGGCTGGCGCCCAGGGCATCGCCATCACCGTTCCTGACCAAACCATTGGGCCCGCGATTGCACAGGCAGCTGCTGATGCTGGTGTTGTATTGATTGCGACCGACGACAGCATCTCAGATGCGGAGGGCAACCTCGTCCCGTTCGTTGGTTTTGATGGCAAAGATATGGGCCGCAAAGTTGGCGATGCTGCAGCAGACCTGCTGACCGAAGCTGGCTGGCTTGATGACGCCGACAAGAAGGTGGGTGTCCTGTCTGCCGATGTGGAGACATTGAGCGTTTGTAACGACCGCACAGACAATGAAAAAATCGCCATTTCAGCGGCAGGCGTGCCCGATGAGCAGATCTTCTCGGTGCCCTATACGGGTGAAGCACTGTCCGCACAGGATGCGGCCGGTCCCATCATCACCGCCAACCCTGACATCACAAATTGGGTGGTATTTGGATGTAATGACGAAGGCGTCTTGGGGACCACGAATGCCCTGGCAACTGCTGGCTTTGAACCGGACAGCATTATCGCCGTTGGCCTGGGTGCCTATGAGGCTTGCAAATTCTGGGCAGCCGATCAGGCCTCCGGCTTTAAGGCCGCGCTGTTCATTTCCGGCCTGGATGTGGGCAAGACGGCTGCGGAAGTATTGTATGATGCCGTTGTTAATGGTATTGTTCCCCCGGAACAGACCTTTGCACCCACCACCATTGTGACGCCTGACAACTATCAAGATGTCATGGACCCCATTTCACTGGATAATTGTTCACAATAATTAATCGATCACACTTGGGGGTCTGGTAAGCTCAGACCCCCAGCTTATTCACATTTTATAGCTTGAAAGAAGAATCAGATATGGTTGATGAAGCACCCATCTTTCTCAAAGAGACTGAGATCCCTACAGGGACATTAAAGATTCGCAATATCAATAAAGCATTTCCAAATGTTCAAGCGCTTGATGATGTCTCAATGGACATCCGACCTGGTGAAATTTTAGCTTTCATTGGCGAAAACGGCGCCGGAAAATCTACACTTTTGAAAATCATCAATGGCGATTACCAGGCAGACAGCGGGTCATTGTCTATCGATAATCAACCTTTGAATTTTTCAAGCCCCCGGGATGCCCACGAGGCAGGGATCCGGGTCATTTACCAGGAACCTGAGATTATTCCGGGTGTGGATGTTGCTGAAAACATTTGGGTCGGTGAGTTGCCGAAACGATTTGGTTTTATCGATCGTCGGCAGCTCAACGAACAGGTACGGTTGAGCCTCCAGGAATACGGCTTTGACAAAGTGTTGCCGATGAACTTGATGGGAGATCAACTTTCTACAGCACAAGCCCAAATTGTTGAGATCATGCGGGCACTTAAATCCGGTGTGCGTGTGCTTGCTCTGGATGAACCAACATCATCGCTCACGGATGATGAAGTAAACCGGTTGTTTACACTCATCCGCCGATTACGGGATGAAGGCGTTGCCATCATTTATGTCTCACACCGTTTACAGGAAATTATTGGGCTGTGTGAACGGGTTGCAATTTTACGGGACGGCAAACTGCGGGCGGTTAAACCCACAAGTGAATTAACCGAATCGGAAATGATCCGGATAATGGTTGGACGAAAGCTCTCGGATGTTTTTCTCCGTAATTACGCAGTGACTGATAGAAAAGTTTTGGAAGTCAAAGACCTCCACAGCAATTGGCATCGGGGGATCGATTTTCACATCAATGCAGGCGAGGTAGTAGGTTTCTCGGGCCTGGTTGGCGCGGGACGCTCGGAACTTGCTAAGGTAATTTTTGGCTGTATGCCTAAAACAAAGGGCAAGATTTTTGTTGAGGGTAAAGAGGTCTCAATTCACAGCCCAGACCAGGCAATTAATGAAGGGATTGGTTTCGCACCGGAAGATCGTAAGAATGAGGGACTGATCTTAATCCGCAGCGTTTTGGAAAACACTTCTATTGCGATTATGGATAAAATCACAAACTTTCACTTTGTCCAAAGCCGAAAGGAACGGCGGATTGCAAGAGATTTTGTCCAAAAGCTCAATGTGGTGACACCTTCACTTGAACAATTGGTGGGAAAACTCTCGGGTGGCAACCAGCAAAAAGTGGTGCTTGCTCGCTGGCTGGCCGCAAGGCCCAAGGTATTGATTCTGGATGAACCCACCCGGGGCATTGATGTTGGCGCAAAAGTTGAAATATATCGCCTTATTGATGAGCTTGCAAATGAAGGACTGGGGATAATGCTGATCAATTCTGAGTTGCCAGAAGTACTGGGCCTGTCGGATAGAATCTATGTTATGCAGAACGGACGCATTACCGGGGAGGTTTCACGGGAAAATGCGACGGAAGATAAGATTTTAGAATTGGCAATGGTAGATGATCTCTCCAACATCTCAGAGAAAACCAATCATTCAAACCACTTAATATCAAATCACTTAGGATAGAAACAGATGACAAAAGAAACCACAATTGACAAAATGATGACCAAAAAGAAGACAAATTTTTTCAAAAAAATTATCGAAAGTATTGGCGCCGATAACATCTCAATATTGATTGCGTTGGTTTTCCTGATGTTGTTCATCTCGGTGTTCAGCAGTTGGTTTGGGTTGACAGGTGGAAGTAAGTTCTTCACCTGGCAGAACCTGATGAACAGCCTCGCCCAGGCTGTTGTGATTGTGGGGTTGCTGGCGATCGGGGAATCGGTTGTGATCATCGCCGGCGCTTTGGATATTTCTGTCGGATCGATTGCCTCGATAGGCTCTGTCGTGGGAGCGTCCGCCCTGGTTGGTGTAGGTTTGGGCGGATTGGGGCAGATACTTCCTGAAAACAGTGTGTTAATTGCTGTTTTTGCTGGCATCCTGGCAGGTGTGATTTGCGGTGTGATCAATGGTCTCATCGTCACATATTTGAGGGTGAACCCGATCATTGCAACGCTCGGGACACTGGCAGCCTTTGCCGGCCTCGCTTTTCTGGTTGCTCCGCAAGGTAAACCCATTGGCGTGATGACTGTGCCCGATTTCACTTGGTTAGCGCAGGGTCGTTTGTTACGAGATTTCCCCATGCCTGCTCTTGGGGGGTCACAATGGACAGGTATTCCAATCCTGACCATTATCCTTGTCGTGGTAGGCGTATTGGTTCATGTCCTGATGGCTTACACAGACTTTGGCCGCGCCATTTATGCTATTGGCGGCAATGAAAAAGCCGCACACCTTGCGGGGATAAACCTCACTAAAATCCGGATCATGATGTATATGCTGTCTGGCGGGATTGCTGGGCTGGCCGGGGTTTTATTGACGGCTCGGACGACCTCTGGTAATCCGATCAACGGGACGGGCCTTGAACTTCAAGCGATT
>JBMCLF010000154.1:0-4815 GCA_048615215.1 Candidatus Brevefilum sp. | reverse complement strand
ATATCGGGTCAAAAGATGGTCCTCAAGCGATTGAATGCGCGCAATGTCCTTGCGATCATTGCAATAAAAAACCAGCCTCTCCCAGAATGGCGCCAGGATGGTGATGATGTATTCGAACAAAAGGATCATGGCAACCATGAAAATCGGCACAAAAGCATTATAAGGTTGGTCCCAGATCAACCCCAACCGACGGACAATGGTGGTGATTGCCAGAACGATTGATGCCGTCAAAGGCCCCCGCAGAAACCATTTGAACAAGCGGCTTTTTACGAGCCGGTCTGGCCATGTTACGCCAAAAAAGGCCACGGCATAAGTCATGAGTACCAAAAACGATCCAACGAGAAGGCTGCTCATACTGACCAATGACCAGAAAACAATCGGAGATTGGGAGAAAACGCCTGAACCAAACAATAAATAAGGATAGGTGCCGATGGCAGCGGCTGTTGCCCCGGCCAGCAGATAGATCATCCTCCTCCGGCTGGTCTTCGTGACCGTCCGCTGAAAGGCGCGGTAAAGTATCGTCCCGGCGAGAAACATCACCGCGACATAATAGAACGCGAACATGTTTGTAAATGTCGTACGTACCAGGTGCGGCGCAGGCAGGCTGCTCTCAACATAAGACCCCACAAGAATATTCAAGGGCACGAGGATCGCCAGGAAGAAAGAGAAGATATAAATAACCCGTACTGCCCACAATCGTCTGCCGCGGCTGGGACGTCCAGTCAGTGTCAATAATGAATCAGAAAAATGCAGATAGGTTGCTGGCAGGAAAATGATCCCCACCCACTTGATGCGCAGCATGATTTCGATCAATCCCTGTTGTGCGCTCACACCAGCGATCGATTCCCCTGTGTATACTATTGTGACGCACAACAAAATCAGGATAAATGCCCGGACAACCCGCTCTCGCAGGTTATAGGCAATGGCATATAATAACAGCGAGAACCCCGTGATGGCAACCCCAGCCGACAAAATCTGGCTGATGGTTCGAAAAACACTCTCCCAGGAAATTCCATAGATCATATCTGGAACCTCATCTAGCGAAACGGCTGTAGAACAGCGCCAGTTCCTGGTTGGGGAAATAATAGTCCCGGAAACCGCAGAAACTGAACCCCAGTTTGGCTGCCATCTCAATCGCAGGATTATTTTTCGATTGAATTTCGAGCATCACCAATCGGAATTTACGATTGATAGCCAGGTTCAGGCCTGCTAACAACAACCCGCTGGCAATTCCCTGCCGCCGCATGGAAGCAGACACCACCAGGTCTGTAACCTTTGCCACACTCGCTTCTTTGTCAGCAATAATTTTGATATATCCGACCGGACGTTCTCCCAATTCTGCCAGTAGAAAAGCCTCAGCCTGTTCTATGTTTAAGAGAACCTCATGCCGTTTGCGGGGGTATGAAACAAACACCTTCCGAGGCAAACGTACGCGGCGGAAAGAGGTTTGGGTTTCTCCGCCGTCCGTTTCCTGGCTCATCTGCCAAACGTATTCTGTATAATAGCCGTGCTCGAATGCTCGCAGGCTTTCAATGTCCTCTTGTGTGGCTGGTCGAATGGTGATTTCAGGCATTTTATAAACTACTCCTCAGGAACAACTTCAACAGTAATGATGCAGGGCGTCAATTCTTCGCCAATATTATTAAGTGGGACAAGTTGCAATAAATATGTCCCAGGTGTGAGATTGCTCGTGTACCAGAAGCCAAGATTTTCATCAAGTTTAAGCTGGTTTCCGGCAGCGATTGTCACCCAATCAACAGCACCTGTCGTTGAAAATTCATATTTATAAGAACCAAAGTCGGTAATATTGACTGTACCGACAATCTCGACTGTACCGCTGACTTCCTCCCCTTCTTCGGGAGAATTGATCTCCAATACATCCTCAACGCATTCAGACACAAGCGTTTCCTGACCGATGGTGGGTGTGGGCTGCGGTGTATTAGCCTGTGCGGCTGATTCTGACAATGTAGCCGTCGGGCTTGCGAAAGGATCAATTGTTGGCGTCACATTTAACGCCTGCGATGGCATCTGGGGTTCAACCACCGTCACCAGTAAAAATTCGCCAATCATGAGCAGCAGCAAGAGCGTGAGCCCGGTGGTTGCAGAAACCAGTTTCCGGAGGGTAATACTGCGCTCAAGGCCAAAAACAGAAGTTTGCCATTCTCGTAATCCCAGGAAAAATTTTCTGACATAAATCAAAATTCCCAGGCCGAGAAGGACAAAAATTCCAACACGATAGGTGATCAACCCCCGGAGAACGTTGTTTAGAAAAGCGTCCAATCTAACCGTTCCCGACTGACCAAAATAATAAATATTGAATCACCAATCTACAGCTTTGAGAGAAATCCATGAATGAGTTTGGTGAGTTTGGGTACCAGCACCTTGCCGGCTTCCAGCACTTCTTCATGCGTTGTAATTGTGCTGCCATCAAGGTTAGCTTTGTTGCTGATACCTGACACGCCCAGCACCCGCATTCCACCATGACGCGCAACGATCACCTCCGGTACCGTGGACATTCCCACAGCGTCAGCGCCGATCGTGTGCAGATAGCGCAGTTCCGCCGGCGACTCAAAAGAAGGGCCCGACAGGGCTACATACACACCTTCCTGGTGAGTCATCTCCGCTTCGGCGCATGCTTCGCGTGCAAGATCCAGGAATTTCGGGTCATAGGGTTGGCTCATGTCCGGGAATCGGACGCCAAATTCCTCCAGGTTGGGCCCCTTTAGCGGGTTTGCTCCCCCCATACCAATCAGGTTTAAATGATCGGTAATCAGCATTAAATCTCCAGGGGAGAAGTCCGGGTGAATGGCGCCAGCCGCGTTGGTCACAATCAGCTTATCGCAGCCCAACCGCTGCATCACGCGCACCGGCAAGGTAATCCGGCCCATGCTGTAGCCTTCATAGAAATGGGTACGGCCCTGCAGGACCATCACATTAACGCCCTCCAGCTCGCCGATCACCAGCTTGCCCTTGTGGCCATGTACGGTGGAAAGCGGCCATTGAGGAATTTGCTTGTTTGGGATGACTACTGCGTTCTCCACGCTGTCTGCCAGGTCCCCCAACCCGCTGCCGAGAATCATTCCGACTTCGGGTTTAATCTCAATCCTTGCTCGAATCGCGTCTGCTGCCTGATCGATATCATTCAACGTAATAAATTCACTCATAAAGGCCTCATTTTCTACTATGAAGTTGATACTATTATAACACTCGTTCACTTTAATGGGATTGCCAGTGCAATCAGAGAAAAACATACCAGTAATTTCTGAAATTCAAAAGTCTTCCTGTAGTAATCCTCTCTCATCCCGGTCAGTTCCTCGGGTTAAGTATATAATAAAATCAACTCATTTCACAACCGAAAATATTGGAGCAGGTATGGCTGAAAAACAAAAAGGAACGAAAAAAGAAGATCAGGATGAGCGCAAAACGATCTTTGCCAAATTATTTTCCAAACCGTCAAAGGATGAGGAATATGTTTCAGACCTTAAAGCACAATGGGCCGAACTGGACGCCGCCGGCCGGGTCAAATTTGCAATTGGCGTTCTCATTGGGGTAATCTTGTTCTTCGGCGCCTTGGCCCTGGCCTATCTTGCCCTATCGGCCCTGGTTGGATAGGGCGTCCGATTCTGTTGTGGTGTTGTTAAAAAGACAGAAAGCCTATTCAATAAAAGAACCTATCGCCAATTCCACCAGTATCTATTCCAGTAAAATTCAGCCAATCAGATTTTTATCATGATATGCAGAGATTACCTTAAGAAAGAAAATTGAGTTTATGGCTAAAATTACCAAAGATGCCGCACTGGCTTACCACAAAATGAACAACCGTCCCGGAAAAATTGCTGTCACTCCCACCAAACCCCTCATGACTCAATCTGACCTGGGGTTGGCATACACGCCGGGGGTGGCTTATCCCGTCTTAGAAATTGACCGTGACCCGGATCTTGCCTATGACTTCACGGCCAAAGGCAACCTCGTCGCGGTGGTTTCCAACGGCACCGCCATCCTTGGTCTTGGGAATCGCGGCCCTTTGGCTTCAAAACCCGTCATGGAAGGCAAAGGTGTACTGTTCAAAACCTTTGCGGATATCGACGTGTTCGATCTTGAATTGGATACTGAAGACCCTGACGCCCTGATTGAAGTAGTGCAGACCATCGCACCGACCTTTGGGGGCATCAACCTGGAGGACATCAAAGCACCGGAATGTTTCTATATTGAAAAGCGTCTCATAGAATTACTTGATATCCCCGTCTTCCATGATGACCAGCATGGCACCGCCATCATCCTGGGGGCAGCCATCATGAACGCCATGGAAATCACCGGCAAAAAATATACTGAGGCCAAAGTGGTTTTTTCTGGGGCTGGTGCTGCAGGTGTGTCCTGCGCTGACCAACTGATCAAAATGGGGTTTTCCAGAGAAAACATCTGGATGTTGGATATCGACGGTCTGATCTATCCCGGGCGTTCAGAAGAGATGATCCCCCAACATACTGCCCTGGCCAACGGCGAAGGACCGCAGGACCTGGCCACGACGCTTGAAGGGTCAGATATCTTCATCGGCCTTTCAGCAGCAGACATCGTCTCACAAAAAATGCTCATGCGCATGGCCCCAAAACCAATCATCTTTCCCATGGCTAACCCCGACCCGGAGATCAAATACGATCTCGCCGTTGAAGCTCGTCCAGACGCCATCGTGGGGACAGGGCGCTCCGATTTTCCAAACCAGATCAACAATGTCCTCGGATTCCCCTTCATCTTCCGGGGTGCACTGGACGTCGGCGCTCGTTCAATCAACAGCCAGATGAAGCTTGCAGCCTCTCA
>JBMCLF010000153.1:0-4821 GCA_048615215.1 Candidatus Brevefilum sp. | reverse complement strand
AATTGTATTATTTTATTTGAGCAGATTCAAGAATAAACATTTTGAAAAGGATGCCTTTGCCGTCTTCGATCTATGAACTAGCCACTCCGCCTGGAAAAGATATTAATCAATTCTTCGTACCAGGAAGTATTGTGAAAGACATGATTATTGGGTTCACCCTCAGACCGCTTCAATTCAATTTGCGGATTAGGATGGATAAATTTGATGAAAATATGGTTTGTGAGATTAATTAACAGTCGTCTCAGGCTGCTGTTCTTCTTTAATTACTAACCTCCTGCCAGCAAAGGCGAAAAAGATCAGGAGTAAACCGGCAATCCATCCACCCAGGCTGAAAACCGCCGGTCCATACAGGGCGAGCGCAGCCCCGGCCAAAACAAGCAAGCCAGCCAGAACGCCAAACATCTTCATACCATACAAAGTGATAAAAGGAAGGTAATGTGCGCCCACCACAATCATCGCTGCTGGGAAAAACCAGTTCTCTCTGTAAAGCGTTGCAGCGCCAACCAACAAAAAATTGATTGGGACGATGAATGCAACTTGTGCACCCTGGGGCCATAATTTATTGTCAGCACTAGTTTTTGCCGGCCTTCTCATCAAACGCAGAACAAGTTGAGTCAATGGGAAGATGAACATGCTGCCCACAAAAAGAAGCCCCATACCATAGACCGGCAAGTTGATAACGCTAACCAGGGCAGACAGCAACCAGATCACACCAGAAATCAGCTGCCCGGCAAACCCACCAAGGAAGGCGGAACGCATTTCTGCTTGTGCACTTTTAATATTCATTCTCACTCCTATGTGAAAAATCCAAATTAAGAGGATCAAATAATGCATTTGACAGTATAAAACCCATTATCTGCCCTGTCAACTTATCCGGAAGTACATCAGGGCAATCGTAAATCCCTACATCCGTCCGCTCCGTAGAACGACGCCTAAATTTAGAATTATTTCCTTTCCTGACGGACGATCTCCGCACTCGAGTGCGTGATAATTTTCTACCGATGCCACAAATGTTTTTCCCCAGCGGTCAGCCCCCCAGCCAAAATCCGTGTACTGCCAGACGGGCATGAACATTTTGTCGATGATCCCTTTGCGCAAATCCAGCCAGCAATCGTCCCAGGAATAATCCACGTCCAGCCCATTCTGGTAGGTGTCATAGTAATGGCGAACGAGTTCCGCCTGGTGACTGCGCAGATCACGGCTGAAGCCAGACCCGAACAGGTGCTGCAGATCAAAAGCGCCGATGCCCAGCCCCCAGAACTGCCAGTCCACAATCACCGCCTCTGCTCCTTCACTCAGAGGATAGAGAAAATTCTTCACATGAGCGTCACGGTGGAGGATTGTCGTCAGTTCTTTTTCATGGACGCGTACAACTTCTTCCAGCTCGAAAGCCCTGATCAGGGGGATCGATAACTGCATCAAGGACAAAACAGCGCTGTCCAAAATCTCCCGGTGATCAGACTCAAATCTTTTAAAAGCCCGGTTTAGTTTATTCAGGTAGCGTTCGGCATCATCCTTGTCATCGACACGATCATGGATTTGATCGTCACCCAGCTTATGGGTGAAGCATTGATGAAATTTTGCCAGGGCAGCCACCACCATCTTCCAATGTTCAGGCGCCTGAAAATCCACCGACTCATCGCTGTGATGAGACGCTGTTATATCTTCAAGGACGAGATAAAAATTGCTTTTATCCTCTGGGATGAAGGTGCTAAGGCATCTGGGAATGTTGGGATAAGGATTCGGGAATAGTAATTCGATCAGTTCATAGAACCGGACCTCGCGCAACCCCAGTTTAAGTGCGGCCCGGGTTCCGTCCCTTTCTTGAGGGACTTAATAAAATAGCCCGGCCCAGCACATCAGCGCCAGGTTACCCGCAGCGTGACCTAGGTGGTGGGTCCTGAAACGCGCCACACATCAAGCTCTGCCGTTTCAGGCAGATCCAGAATCTCATGGGTGGGGAAAGCGAGCAAGCCATGGATATCCTTGACTGATTGTTGCATTAAATTCCCTTGGGCTACCAGCCGTGAAGATTACGCCTGAGCAGATTCATCATCCATTTCGCCTTGCCTGACCTTCTTTGCTGTTAATAAAGAAACCACAACCAGAACAATAAAACTCAATGGGATTGAAACGATCCCGGGCTGGTTAATCGGCATGGGAGCGTTGGCCGGGTTCAGCCCATAGCGCGCCCACATGTCCGGGCTGAGCAAAATCAAGCTCACTGAGGCGAAGATCCCCACCAGAATCGAGCTAATGATCCCTTGCGCGGTCGTCTTTTTCCAGAAGAGCATCATCAAAAGAGATGGCAAGTTAGCAGAAGCAGCAACGGCAAAGGCCCATCCAACCAAAAAGGACACGTTCATCTCCCTGAAAAATATTCCGAGAATGATCCCGATAACGCCCACGACAATGGACACCAGGCGCCCCACGCGCACTTTCAAATCATCCGAATAATTTTTGCGGCGGATGCTGCCCATCAGGTCGTGCGCAACCGCACCGGATGCAGCCATGATCAGGCCGGATACTGTTGCCAGGACGGTTGTGAAAGCGATCCCCGAAATCATTGCAAACAGGACCTCACCAAAGCTGCGCGCCAGCAAAGGAGCGCTCATATTGCTCGTCTCCGGGTTCAATGCCCCGCTGTTGATTGCCCCAACGCCAAGGTACATCGTAAAGATATAGAACAAACCAATCCCGATGATGGCGATGATGGTGGATTTTCGGGCCGAATCTGGGTCTGGAACCGTAAAATAGCGGATCAGAATATGCGGCAGTGCTGCCGTCCCCAGGAAAAGCGCCAGCATCAACGAGATAAAATTCAACCGGTTGAGGAGGGTGGTGGAAGCGGGTTCGCCAATTTTGGCCTCAAGCGGGAACAGCAATCCGGGACGCATGAAGATCGACCCATTAACCGGCTGTTCATAATAAATCGTGACCTGGTCACCCGAATCGGTCGTAAAAGATGTGTTTTTGGGCTGTTGGATGATGGTTTTTGGATCAGCCATGACGCCCAATAAACGCAGCGGGCCCGTCGCACCGGTGCCCATACCATATTTTTCTGGCAGCTGGGAGATCCCGCCCACCTGCCGGATCCGGTTTTCTGGGCTTTCCGGCGCGCCATTGAGAATCACCTGGCCATCGGGCCGCACCGCTCGAAATTGCGTTTCGACCAGGCGCAGCGAGCCTTCTTCACCAGTCGATAAACGCCACCAATCGCGAATGCGCAGGTGTGGCTCGCCATCATGTTCTTCAATCTCAAGGTTTGAACTCTCCAGAGCGCTTACATCGTCCTGGAGTCTGCGGCCTTTGATTTCGACCACATAATCTCCATCTTCTTCGACAACCGGGACCAAATATGAAATCTGATAGAAGACCTGGGTTTCCTCAGCGGTGTAGGGGTCAACCAGGGCATGGCGGTCAATAACCTGCCCGCTCGACAAATCAAATTCGAGATTGTCGCCCTGAAGTTCAGCAGGGACTTCCTTAAACTGGTAACTTCCCAGGGCGCTTTCGCCTTCTTCCATCATGAGCTGATCGACATTAACCCCACGCAAGAGTACCAAACCGGTCAGTATGGCGGCAAACAACAGCAGCAAGCCGCCGTTGAAAAATTGAACATAGGTGGTGGAGGTCATGCCGCCCACCGCGACGATCAAAACGACCGCTGAGCCCACGATGATCACACCCCAAAAATGTGAGATCCCCAGCAAGGGCTCGATCAGCACCCCGGCGCCGACCATTTGCGGCACAAGGTAAAACAACGACACAATCAATACGCTGATGCCTGCCGCCAGCCGGATGCCGCGGTGCTTAAAGCGCTGATCCAGCGCATCAGAAAACACAAATGTTCCCATGCGCTTCATCGGCTCGGCGATCACGAATAGGGCGATGATCCAGCCAGCCAAAAACCCGATCGAATACAAAAAGCCATCAAATCCAAAAAAGGCGATCAGCCCGCAGATCCCCAAAAAACTTGCCACAGAAAGGTAGCTTCCGGCAAAGGCAATGCCATTCACGCCCCATTTAATGGAATTGTTTGCAACAAAAAAACCGCCAATCCCGGTGGCTTTACGGCTGGTGTAGGTTGAAATTGCTAAGACAATGCCGACAAAAAGGATGAAAACAAGGACTGTCATATCAATTCTCCATTTCGTTTCGATCAGTTTTCGGTGTGGATTTCGGCTTTTTCGAGCTTGTTCGCGTTCGAACCATCTGGTTGTAGATCATAGCCAGGACAATTGCAATGACGATTAAACTCAAGCCATAGGTGATCGCCAGGTTCATCCCAAAAAACGTCCGTATTCCCATAAGGGAAGGATAAAAAACGCTCAGAAACACAAATCCACCATAAATAACAGCATAAATAATCGTCATCACAATTCCAATGTAGGATTTGCGATGTTCAGCAGTTCGGCTCTCGTTTGCCCGGTTTTGGTCCATAATGGCGGTTCTCCTTTATATCGGGTAAATGGGGGTCAAATCAATATTAAGTTAAAAAATATTTTCAATTGACAGGTAATTAAGTTGGATGTTTTAAGTTTATCAGAAAATTTTAAGTTGGGGGCGGCAAATCAAGTAAATGACACTTCAAACGCGCACAAAACATCCTTGAAATCTATGTCGCACCCTCGCGGAGGCACAGGCACGGAAATAACACTTGAAGCTGCTGCCGGGGTTAATCTGCTGATGTCAGCCGCAGCCTGTGGTTATAATTCAAGCATGTAAAAACTCTGTTACTCAAAAGGATCGGGATCATGCTCAATGTCTGCCCCCAATGCGGCCAATACCGTGCCGATAAGATCATCGAACCGGACGGCC
>JBMCLF010000152.1:0-4832 GCA_048615215.1 Candidatus Brevefilum sp. | reverse complement strand
ATCGCTCAAAGGGGTGGAAACGCTGGAGAAGTTGAAGTTGTGGTCTCCGGATGTGATTGTTGTAGCCGCCTACGGACAAATCCTGAGAGAGAATGTACTCAACCTGCCACCTTATGGCTGTGTCAATGTGCATCCTTCCCTGCTGCCCCGGTGGCGGGGTGCAGCGCCGGTGCAGGCCGCCGTTTTACACGATGACGTGACTGGCGTGACAATCATGAAGATGGACAAAGGACTTGACACAGGGCCGATCCTGAGCCAGAAAAGGATTCCCATCCCAGAGGACATGACAGCTGGTAAATTGTTTGATATCCTGGCCCGAATGGGTGCCGAACTTTTGGTAGAGACGTTGCCAAAATACATTTCAGGTGAACTTCATCTGAAGCCACAGGATGATGAACAGGCGACTTACGCACCACAACTAAAGAAAGAAGACGGAGAACTGGATTTCGATCAGCCAGCGGAATTCCTGGCACGGATGGTTCGGGCTTATTCTCCCTGGCCGGGGACGTATCAGTTTTTTGAAGGCCAACGATTAAAAGTTTTCAGGGCACATGCCGATGGATCAAAACAAATTTATCCCGGGAAACGCACAATTATTGATGATTTACCTGCATGGGGAACGGTTTCTGGACTGCTGGTGCTGGATGAAGTTCAATTAGCTGGTAAGACCCGTGTTTCAGGTAATGAGTTTTTGCACGGTGCCAAGAATTGGATTGAAGAACAGGAGAATTATTGATGGCTGAATATGTAATGGCAATTGATCAGGGAACGACAAGTACACGGGCGATCATATTTAACCATTCAGGTGAGGTGATTGGTGCAAGGCAAAAAGAACACGAACAATTTTATCCAAAACCGGGATGGGTGGAGCATGACCCGTTGGAAATCTGGTCATCAACACAGTTTGTGATTCAGTCCGTTTTAAATGAGATTGACCTGACCGCGGCCGGACTTGCTGCGGTTGGTATCACCAATCAGCGTGAGACGACATTGGTTTGGGATCGACACACTGGTATTCCATATTACCCTGCAATTGTTTGGCAGGACACGCGGACAGATAAAATTTGCAATCAGCTGGCGCAAGCAGGTGGTCAGGATCGCTTCAGGGAGACAACTGGCCTTCCCCTGGCGACTTATTTCTCCGGCCCTAAGATCAGATGGATGCTTGAGAATGTTGAGGGTTTGTGTGAAGCGGCTGAATCCGGCGATGCGTTGTTCGGTACGATTGATACCTGGCTCGTATGGAACATGACGGGTGGACCGGAGGGCGGCCTCCACTTAACCGACGTCACCAATGCTTCCCGGACATTGATGATGGACCTGCGCACTTTGGACTGGGATGAAAATATATTATCTATCCTGGGGGTGCCGAGGATGATGCTGCCAGAGATTGTCTCATCTTCTGCAGTTTATGGCAAAGCTAAAGGGACTCTGGAAGATGTGCCAATTGCCGGCATCCTGGGTGACCAGCAGGCGGCATTGTTTGGGCAGGTGTGCTTTGACCCTGGCGAAGCAAAGAACACTTATGGCACTGGCTGCTTTATGTTGATGAATACTGGCCATGAACTGACCCCGAGCGAATCCGGTCTGTTGACGACACTCGGCTATCAAATTGGCGAGGATCAACCCGTCTACGCTCTGGAAGGCTCGATAGCCATTACCGGAGCGCTTGTCCAGTGGTTACGCGACAACCTGCGAATGATCGACACTGCTGAAGAGATAGAAACGCTGGCAGAAACGGTTGAGGATACAGGCGGGATCTATTTCGTACCCGCTTTTTCGGGACTGTTTGCTCCGTACTGGCGAAGTGATGCTCGTGGTGTGATTGTTGGGTTGACGAGGTTTATCAACCGAGGTCATATCGCTCGTGCTGTGCTTGAGGCAACAGCCTATCAAACACGGGAGGTGCTGGATGCGATGGAGAAGGATTCGGGTGTTAAACTCCAGGCATTGAAAGTGGATGGTGGCATGGTTGTCAATGAACTCTTGATGCAATTTCAGGCGGATATCCTGAATGTGCCTGTCATACGGCCAAAAGTTTCCGAAACCACAAGCCTGGGAGCAGCCTATGCTGCCGGCCTGGCTGTTGGCTTTTGGAAAGATTTGGAAGCCTTGAGGCGAAACTGGCAAAAGGATAAAGAGTGGGTTCCTGACATGAATGGGGAATGGCGAGAAGCCAATTATAATGGGTGGAAAAAAGCAGTTACCCGGACCTTTGATTGGGTTGAATAGGGGGCACAATTGGATTTTACAACTTTCTGAAACGTCAACCCGCAAAGTACTTGATTGTCTCGCATGGCGGTATTCTGTCAGGCCATGCATGTCGTGCTTGGGATGACTTCCCAAGCAAGTGGCAAAGGCGTTCGTTTCCGCTTTGTTAATACGGCGTTTTCAACGGTTTATTGTTATTCCGGAAATCACAAGTGGGTGGTCTGGGCCTTGAATGATTTCACCCATCTTGCTGTGCAGAATTTTGATCTTGATAAGCAACTGAAATATTACACCACCAACCCAAAATCAACGCTAATTCATCCTTAAACGAAAAGCAGTAGACGCATAAGATATTATCTTGGGGTAACAGATAATTTTTTGCCCCCATGTTAGGAGAAGAGACCATGTTGTTCAGACGTTATATTTCAGAAGGATTGGCGCATTACTCATATTTGATTGGTGATGAGGGTCGCGCTACTGTGATTGACCCTCGCCGGGATATTGATGTTTACCTTGAGGATGCTGGAAGGGGAGGGTATCACATTGATTGTGTCCTGGAAACACACCGAAATGAAGATTATCTAATTGGTTCCCGCGAGCTTGAAAGAGCGACAGGTGCGGAGAATTTCCATGCCGATAGTCAGTGGAATTACCATTACGGCATGGAGGTTCAGGATGGCCAGGAATGGCAGGTAGGGCGTCTGATGTTAAAAGCCATCCACACACCAGGCCATACACCCGGGTCGATGAGCTATATTTTGCACGATCCAGATGGCGCACCTTGGATCGTCTTCACCGGCGACGCGCTTTTCAGTGGAGATGCAGGGCGTGTAGATTTATTGGGCGAAGACCGGCTGGAAGAAATGGCCGGGATGCTTTATGATTCAATTTTTGAAAAAATCCTGCCGCTTGGTGATGGGGTGATATTATGCCCCGCGCATGGATCGGGCTCTGTTTGTGGTGGAGAAATCGCAGAACGCTTATGGACGACGATCGGGCTGGAAAGGCAGTTGAATCCGAAACTACAGGTTGACACAAAAGCGGAATTTATTGATAAGCATGCGGAAATGCTGGAACGACCGCCATATTTCCGGAAGATGGAGGAATTAAACCTCAAGGGGCCGGATGTGCTACAAGCCTTGCCGGAATTGCGGCCCTTGCAGCCCAATGCCTTCGCTGAAATCGCAAGATCAGGGCAAATTGTTGATACGCGGGAACAAGTGTGTTTTGGCGCGGCGCATCTGCCAGGAAGCCTCTCAATTTGGAAGGGCAACCTGCCGAGTTTCGCAGGTTGGTATTTAGATTATGAAACTCCGATTGCTTTTGTTTGCGACAAGAAGGATCGAGATAGCATTGTGCGGATGATGGTGCGTATTGGGTTTGACCGGATTTCGGGCTATCTTGATGGCGGTCTGATTGCCTGGGCAAAATCTGGAAAGCGCCTGAATTCGATTTCTACTCCGGACCAAAAAGAGTTTCAGGAGATGCTTGAAGGAGACCCTGCGCCCTTTGTCCTTGACGTTCGGAGTAAATCTGAAATCAAAGATGAAGGGTTGCGGATGGGAAAACGTATCCATCTGACACAAATATTGGAAAACTTATCTGAGATACCCCGGGATCGGTTTGTTGTGTCGGTCTGCACAAGCGGGTATCGTTCAATGCTGGCGGCAAGCCTCCTGGAAAAGGAGGGATGGAAAAATCTGGCAGTCCCAGTAGGCGGCCTGGCCGGCTGGAAAGCCAAGGATTTTAATTTCGAACTGTAAATTTTGCTTCTTAAGTAATATTCAGAGCAAGCGCATAGCCATGCCGGAAGTTTAATCTGAAGTTACCCAGAGGTATTGATTTTCAGGAAATTGAACAATGAACTTTCGGCTTACATGGATTGATAGATGTCGTTAGATTTGGCCGCCATGATGAAGTCGTTTTGGTGCAGTCCTTCAATATTATGCGTCCACCATTCCACGGTGGCCCGGCCCCAGGTCAGTTCGATGACCGGGTGATGTCCTTCTTCTTCTGCTGCCTCGCCGACCCGATTGGTGAATTCGAGAGCTTTAGCAAAATTATCAAACTTAAATGTGCGTTTAAGGTGGTTAACGCCTTCGAACTCAATCACTTCCCATTCAGGGACTTCTTCAACCATTTCTTGAATCTCTTCCTCGTTCATCGGGGGAATGTCGCTTTCGCAAGGAACGCATTTTTGATTTTTAAGGTCTGTCATTGTAAATCCTTTCTCCAGCATATTTTTTTCTTAATTAATCAATACCTCAATAAAGTTGGGTAGCAAAATTATTGTCAAAGGTTGGTTGAATAACATTCGAGAATTTGACTTAGTTGGAATACCAGTGGCGACTGGGGTCAGGGAGGATGCCAGCGCCAACCTGGGTAAACCGATATTCATCAAGGTGGTAGATAGATAAGGATAAGACAGAATTGGTGCTGGTGAGGACACAAGCACCATCGGTGGGCAGAGAGGGGTCAGGGAGGACACCCGCGCTGATAATTTAATCTTCGTTGAAATACCGCCGCTTCCAATCGTAGAGTAAATTCAGCGCTTCAATTGGGGTCAGGCTGTTGATATCCAGCTCTGTGAAGGCTTCCAGTAGAGCGTTGTTCTCTGGGAA
>JBMCLF010000151.1:0-4837 GCA_048615215.1 Candidatus Brevefilum sp. | reverse complement strand
TCTCTGTCGCCAGACGGGCAACCATGCCAACCACCCTGTCATCGCTCTGAATCCCATAACGCTCTCGGAATCTCTCAATATCCTCCTGTGAGACCGGGTCCACAATTATTGGAGGTGGGATAACTTGCAGTTTATCGAGGTAATCCTGCAAAAACGGAGAGTTTTCAGCAAAATCCAGGGTATTGTGCACGATCACATCAGCCAATCCTGCAGAGATCCGGTTAGCAATCCCGGCTGACCAACCAGCAGCTTTGTTGATCAAGCCGGCTGGCATCTTTAAGTCGCAGTGATAGGTCAGCACAACAGGCTTGCCCTGCAGTTTCGCCAATAAAGTGACCAGGGCTGCATCCATCTGGGGAACATGCAAGTTAACAATATCCGACTCAAGCAGCAGGTTCCAGACCTTGAAAGGCATTCTCGGCATGATCACACCTTTGGAAAGTCGGAAAGCAACCGGCAAACGGACAATCCGAACGCCCTGATTCCATTCTTCAAGGGGCAGTGCTGAATCATATTGCGAGGTCAGGACAGTGACATGGTGCCCCCGTGCAGCCAGAGCTTGTGCCTGCCGCACCGCATAGAGAGTCAAACCTGATTTATGGGGCTGAAAGTAAGTCAGGACAATTAATATACGCATCTTTTTTTCACTTAACGGATTCAATATTGGGGGATCGCTGGACCACTCGGCGATACAATCCCACGACAGCCTCACCTCGTAAACGCAGGCCAATTAAACCAAATAAGTTGGAATAAATAAAGGCCAGAGCATGGATAACAATTGCATGAGTGAAGGCTACCTCCGCCCCAACACCAAGAAAAGCAAAAGCCGCTACCATCACACCCTCAAAAACTCCTAGGCCGGCCGGGACCGAAGGAAGCGCCGCGCCGAAAGCGCCTGCGCTGAGCACAAAGATCATCCACCAAAAAGGTGGATTGGGATACAAACTCTGGAAGACGATGTAATTCTCAGCAAAGGCAATCAGCCAGCTCACCCCCAGGCTTCCAAAAGCCAGTAAGAAAGCCCCCGGGTTATTCAAAACAGACAGCCCTTCCAGAACCTGGACCGCTTTGGGGGCAATCCAGCGGCTCACAAAAACTGAACGCTTGCCCCACCTTTCGAGCCAGGCAGCGATCCGGGTTCGAAATCTGGCAGCCAGGTAGAGAACAGCCAATCCCACGGTTGTGAGTATGAAAGCGATTAAAATAAGGGTCTGGTCAAATGCTCCACCGAGAATTCGCGGAAGCATGCTCAGAACAAATACAGCCGCCAGAAAGACATCAAAAATTCTCTCCACCAGCACACTGGATAAAACTTCCAGGGCCGAAGGACCATCGGGATCATCCAGGAGTACGGCCCGTCCTATTTCTCCCAGCCTAAAAGGGAAAAGGTTGTTTAACAAATAGCCGGCACCCATCGAAAAAAAGGCATCCTTAAAGGAAACCTTCCGGCGTAAGAGAACATACCAGCTGAAAGCGCGAAAAAAATAACTGACAAAATATACAAGCGTGGCGTACAGGTAAATCTTAAAATCAATTTTTCCCAGGTTTAGAACAATGGTGGAAAAGTCAATATCCCTCAGGAGCAGCCAGATAGCCCCGACGCTGATCGCAATCGGAATCAGCCAGCGGGATAATTTTCCAACGAATTTGCGTTGTCTTTTTTCAGTCGTCACGATTGGTCCAATCGGAGGATCGCCATAAAGGCTTCCTGGGGAATATCCACGTTGCCTACCTTTTTCATCCGGCTTTTGCCTTTCTTCTGCTTTTCAAGCAATTTTTTCTTCCGGGTGATGTCCCCACCATAACATTTGGAAATGACGTCTTTCCTCAATGCTTTCACGTTTGCCCGTGAGATCACCCTCCCCTGTGAATATGCCTGGATCGGGATTGTGAAGAGCTGCCTTGGGATTAATTCCTTCAACCGTGAAACCAATGCCTGGCCCTTATGATAGGCATCCCCCTTATGAACGATGGCAGTCAGCGCGTCCACCGATTCGCCGTTAACCAAAATCTCCAACTTGACAAGATTGCCGACACGGTACTCCAGGAAATTGTAATCCATGGATGCATAACCCCTCGAGCCTGATTTTAACTGGTCAAAGAAATCCACGATGATCTCAGAAAGGGGAATTTCGTAATTAAGCTGGACCCGATTGGGGGATGGGTATTCCTGTGAAATAAACACTCCGCGTTTGCTGGTCACCAATTCCATTACTACGCCGTAGTAATCCGTGGGGGTAAAGATGGTCAATTGCATCCAGGGCTCAAGGATCTCTTCGATCTGGTGTTCTTCAGGCAGCTCTGATGGTGACGAGATATTAATTTGCTCACCATCAATCAGGTGGATCCTGTATTCAACAGATGGAGCGGTAAAGACCACATCCATGTCATACTCCCGCTCGAGCCGCTCCTGAACGATTTCCATGTGAAATAAACCCAAAAAGCCGCATCGAAACCCGAAGTTCAAGGCTTCAGATGTTTCTGGCTCAAAGTTAAGTGAAGCATCGTTTAACTGCAGCTTCGCTAAGGCATCCCGCAGGTCACCGTAGTCTTCACCCTCGGTGGGGTAAACCCCGGCAAACACCATCGGTTTGGCATGCCGGTATCCGGGAAGAGGCTTCTGGACGCCGTCATTTTGATAAGTAACCGTATCACCCACCCGGCATTCAGAAACAGTCTTGAGCCCTGTGGCAATGTACCCAACATCTCCCGCCTCGATTGATTCGACAGGCTGCATATTAGGTGCAAAGATCCCGATTTCAACCGGGGAAGTCTTCGCTTTCGTGGACATCTTATCTCCACGGGTCATCTTGCCATTGAACACACGCACATAAGCCACCACCCCCTTGTAAGAGTCATAGTGGGAATCAAAGATCAACGCTTCCAGCGGCTGGTCGTTTACACCTTGAGGGGGCGGGATAAAATCAACAATTGCCTGCAGAACCTTGTCAATATTGGTTCCCAGTTTGGCTGAAATCTGCAAAATCTTGTCTTTGGGTGTTCCCAGTAGGTTGTGAAGATCTTCCAACACATCCTCTGTTTGAGCCGAAGAGAGATCAATTTTGTTTATAACAGGGATGACCGTAAGATTGGCTTCCAGCGCCAGGTAGAGATTCGCCAATGTCTGGGCCTCAATACCCTGTGCAGCGTCCACCACAAGCAAAGCCCCTTCGCATGCGGCAAGTGCCCGGCTGACTTCATAGTTGAAATCCACATGCCCTGGCGTATCAATCAAGTTAAATTCGTATTCTTTTCCGTCCGCAGCCTCATACTGCATGCGCACAGCTGAAGCCTTGATGGTAACGCCCTTCTCCCGCTCCAGGTCCATGCTGTCCAGGATTTGTTCTGTCATATCCCTATCAGCGATTGTGCCGGTGAGTTGAAGCATCCGGTCTGCAAGAGTCGATTTACCATGGTCAACATGTGCAATGATACAAAAGTTTCTAATGAGATCAATCATAACAGTTCAATTTATCAAAATCCTAAAAAAGAAAATCATCATTTCGGTCTTTCCTCTGTTGGTAAGATATGCCACAGTTGATTTAATTAATGTAAACCAATACCTAAAAGAGTGTTCAGATTAGCAATTCGTGAAAAGACCAGCATATGGCTTTAATCAAAGTCTGCACTACATTATACCAGCAGGGGTCTACCGTTGAACAACCTCGATCTGGCCTGGAAATGGTTTAAGAAATTTTTGGCAAATTTTTCGCCGGATCGTTCTTAAAATTTATTCATAAAATTCAATTTTGTTGACTGTGTCCATTCTGCAAGCTAAGATTAAATAAAGCCTTATTACTTTCTGAGGCCTCAAAGTTGTCTGAAACCAAAGTATTTATTCAGGTCTAATAATTTTCTTCTCGAACTCTTAAGTTAATTGACTTTTCTCTCACACAGACCTGAATAATTAAATTAGAAATAACGGAAGATTTGATAATGAACCAATTACTAAACCCCACTGTTGATTTCTTCATCGCTCTTTATCAGCCCTTTTACATCCTGGCCCTGATAGTGGGTTCGGCGTTTGCCCTGAGCGGTTTTACAGATTTGTTTTTTGATATCTACAACCTTTTCTGGTCATTTCAACGCTTTTTAAAACGTGACAAAATAAATCCAGTCTCTCGCAAGCGCCTGAAAGCACGTGAGCAGCAGCGAATTGCCATTTTTATCGCTGCCTGGCAGGAATCTGATGTGATTGCTGACACGCTGCAGAATGCAACTAGCACCATCCACTATAAAAACTTTGACATCTTCGTGGGCACCTACCCCAACGATGAAGCAACCCGGCGTGAGGTAAATAAGATCGCAGAAGGAAACGAGCACGTCCACAATGTGATCACACCTGAAAACGGCCCTACGAATAAAGCATCCAACCTCAATTATGTCTTCAACGCGCTTCTGGACTATGAAGAAGAACATAATCGGTTTTATGACATCATTGTGATCCATGACTCGGAAGATATCATCCATCCCTATTCCCTCCTTGTATACAACTACCTGATCCCAAGGATGGATATGATCCAGATACCGGTTTTCCCAGTGGCACTTCCTTTAAAAGAAATTACTCATTGGACTTACGCCGATGAATTCGCTGAAAACCATACCAAAATTTTACGGGTGCGCGAATTCACGGGCGGTTTTGTGCCCTCTGCTGGTGTGGGCACGGCTTTTACAAAGCGCGCCTTCCGGCTGCTAGCAATTCAGCACCAGGAAGTCTTTTCTCCCAACACCCTCACGGAAGATTACCAGCTTGGTTTACGGATTGACCTCCACGGCATGAAGGCAGCCTTTGTTCGAATTGAAATGCCTTCCGGTGACTCGGGGAACCTTCTTAAGA
>JBMCLF010000150.1:0-4852 GCA_048615215.1 Candidatus Brevefilum sp. | reverse complement strand
CTGTAGATTCAGTTCCATAAGTTCCCCGCTGAAGGGACGATACCTGCCCTGAAGGATTTCCTCAGCGCGAGAAAGGGCATGTTCTTTTTGCTCCCGGGAGGGCGATGGGTAGGTGGCGTAAGGATCCAGTGAGGGGCTTCCATTAAAATCATCAAATTGAGATGGGGTTGCGCGACGATAGTGCCCGGTTTTCAGGCAGACTCTGTAAATTGTGTAAAACCAGAGTTTACGCAGCCCCAGGTATTGCAGCGCCTTCAGGGATTTTGTCAGCAGGTTCATTGGTTTACTTCGAGCAAGGCCTTGATATCATCCAACTTCAATCCGTCCCACTCAGGTTTATCTTCTCAGTCTGGTTATTGTGCAGCGAATCCACTGCGGCAAAGCTGGACAGTGTCACCCCGATCAACTGCTCATAAGGGATGGGCGGTTTTTTGTCACCTTGCAGGGCTTCCAGAAATGCTCTCCAGGCATTTTTGTGACCCTTATCTTGTTTCAAGAGATGCCGTTTCACTTTGCGCCGTCCATTAAAGACCATTTCCAGCTGGCGCCAATCATGAAGGACACCAATCCGGCCGCCGCTGAACACTTCCAGGTATTCCTTGGGGTAGGATTTATCTCCGTTGGCAAGGTAGGAGACCACACCCAGTGAACCATCCGGGAAGCGGAAATTCATAGCCAGATTGTCTTCACTGTAAACCCCTTCATCGGGCAGGCCAAGGGCTGTAACTTCAATGGGATTCTCACCCACCAAGAAGGTCAGGAAGTCAATAAAATGGCAGCCCTCTCCGATGATTCGACCACCGCCCACTTCTGGATCATTCAGCCAATGGTCAGCAGGTAAAATATTTGCATTGACGCGAAAATGTGCATACAGGGGTTCTTTGCGTTGATCGATAAAGTCTTTAAGTTCACGGGCCAGAGGCGCAAATCGGCGGTTGAAACCGAGCATTAACAGAGGTTGGTTTTCCTCTTGCAGGGCGGATCTCACCTGGCCTAACTGCTCTCGGTTGATCGCCAATGGTTTTTCGCAATAGATATGCTTGCCTGCGGAGAACGCTGAGAGGATTTGCGGGGTGTGGAGGTGGTGGCGTGTCAGGATGGTGATGATATTAATCGCCGGGTCCTTCATCAGGGTCTCAGGATCGCTGGTGGCAAACCCAAAACCATACCGCTTGGCGGCATGCTGCGCACTGGCTCCTGAGGCGGAAACGATACCGACCGGGGCAACACCGCCTACATCATTGACAACCGGCAGGAACGTGGATCGCGCATAATTGCCCGCACCAAGTACACCCAGGGCAAGGATGTCACCCGGCCGGACGCGTACAGCGGGCGCCTCAAGGTTGGGAACCCGGTTATCGCTTGGCAATGAAACTTTT
Source organism: Candidatus Brevefilum sp. (assembly GCA_048615215.1). Classification (GTDB taxonomy): domain Bacteria; phylum Chloroflexota; class Anaerolineae; order Anaerolineales; family Anaerolineaceae; genus Brevifilum. Next base: position 3,473 of record JBMCLF010000150.1, on the reverse strand, counting down.
TCATATGTGAGGAGCACGCCGAGGTAGGACTCTTTGCCGGTGATCAGATCATAAGCCTGTTTTCCTTTTTCGATGGGGATGCGGTGCGTGATCAGCGGGGAGACATCCAGCTTCTTACTGGCCAGCAGATCCAGGAAGGCTTGCATATTGCGGTTTTCCGTCCATCGGACGTAGCCAATGGGATAATCCTGGCCTTTTTCTTCGTAATTTGGGTCGTAACGTCCAGCCCCGTAGGAACGTGATACGATCACGTCCAGTTCTTTCTCATAGTAGGGTTTGCGGGGGACTTCCATCCCAACTGCGCCAACAACGATGACCTTGGCCTTATCACGGGCAATCTCACCGGCCAGTTCGATTGGGTCACTGGATTCTGTGTCCGCGCAAATCAGGACGGCATCGGCGCCCGCGCCATGCGTGAAAGCCTGTAAGCCTGCTGCGGCTTCTGGACGGCGTGCGGATTCATGTGCACCCATCCTTTTAGCGAGTTCTACCCGGCGCGGATCAAGGTCGATACCAAAGACCTGGCAGCCGGCAGCAGCGGCGATCCCTACCGTCAGCAATCCAAGCAAGCCCAAACCAATCACGGCAATCCGCGATCCAATCTGGGCTTCAGAGAGGCGGAAGCCCTGCAGGGCTACGGCACCGACCGTGGTGAAGGCTGCCTGGTCAAAATCTACCGAATCTGGGATTGGGGCCATCAGGTTACGCGGCACAGCAGCGAACTCCGCATGCACGGCATGTCCGCCCCCGCCGCAAGCCACCCGGTCACCAACGTGGAAGCCGCGCAATCCGGATGCGGCCTGGACGATGGTCCCGGCGGAGGAATAGCCCAGGGTCAGAGGCTGGTCGAGCTTGTTCATGGCCGCGTCGTAGGTTGCCAGCAGGCCCTCACGGCGGGCTTTGTTCAGCACTTCACGGACGAGGTCTGGGCGGGATTTCGCCTTCCCAACCAGGCCCTGCCGAGCGAACTCAACCAGCATGCGTTCTGTTCCTGCGGACACCAGTGAAGCTGCGGTGCGCACCAGAGCCGTACCCTGGGATGTCTTGGGGACAGGGACTTCTGCTACATGGGTCTCACCCGTTTTCATGTTTTGCAATAATTGTTTCATAAGGTTGCACTCGTTTGATATTTTTGAGGTTAATAGGATTATAGCGCAACTCAGGGTTTGGCGTGGGGGGGCGGATAGCCGGTTGAGGAAAGGGGCTCTCAAATAATTGATGAGCCTTTACGTTGCCGGATAAGAAATTCTATTTAAACAAAAAATGCGGGCTGCTGCCCGCATTCATTAAAATTAAAAGTTTTGGATCAGTCTTCTTTTGATTTCGAAGTGGAGGTTTTTGACTCTGACTTGGTCTCGCTCTTACTTTCAGGCTCTTTCTTAGTGCTTTCTTCTTTGTCAGCAGCATAAGACTGACCGGAAGGGGAGCGGTTGTCTGTGGCATAAAATCCTTTGCCTTTAAACACAATCCCAATTGGCATGTAAACCTTGCGCAAGGCAGGTTCAGCGCATTCCGGGCAGATTTTTAGAGGCGCTTCGGAGAATTTCTGGTATTGATCGAAGCGGATCCCACAATTTTCACATTGATAAGTGTAAGTTGGCATAATTAATTTCCTGAACTTTTACTTTCAGGATTATAGTCCCCTTATATCACAATCGCAAGTCGCTCAGGAATTTTTTTACATATTTCTAACGGCTAATTTATTCCCTGAGCAGCCTCAGTCAAGGTTTTACAGGGTTTGGAGCCGTGCGGGCTTCACTGGTATAATCCCGACATGCTTAGAATTAAGCTGATCCCCATAATATTGGTCTTGGTGGGACTGCTTGTTTCTGCCTGTGAGGAGGCCCCGGTGACTGAAACGCTCGTCACAATCCCCACACAGACAGGCACTTTACGTCCCTATCCATCGGATACGCCTTCGGCCACGCCATTCCCCACCGGCTACAAAACCCCTACCTCCTCGCCGACGGTCACGCCCACCCCCACGCCGGTTTATTATGATGTACGGGAGGATGATGATATGTATGGGATCGCTTTTTATTACGGCATCAGTCCTCAGGCCTTGATGACAGCCAACCCCACGGTGAACCCCCGGGCAATGGGTCCTGGAACGACTTTATTGATCCCGATCACACCCGGCCCGGAGCCAACAGCCACGAGTGCGATGACCCATACGCCAACCCCCACCCAGCCCTATGCCCGGCTGGCGGAGCCTAATTGTTATTCGGATACCGCTGGCGGGTTGTGGTGTTTTGTGCTGGTCGTGAACGATCAGGAGAGCGCGTTGGAAAACATCAGCGGGTTGGTGACCCTGGCTTCGGGTGAGGACATCTGGCAAGAAATGGCCATCATGCCTCTGAACCTCCTGCCTGGAGGAGAATCGCTGCCGCTTATTGCCTATTTTGAGCCCCCGGTCCCGGAAGAATTTGTTGTTTCCGCTGCCGTGGATTTCTATTTACCAGTAATGCCTGAGGACGAGCGCTACCTGCCGGTAGAGATCCGGGAACGGGAATTAGATTTTGCGGAAGACAGGGAATCGGTTCAGGTTAGCGGTGAACTGGAACTATCCGCTGATGAAGAAGCTAATTACATTTGGCTGCATGCCACCGCTTTGGATGTGGATGGGAATGTGGTCGCAGTCCGCCGCTGGGAGGTTGACGGCCCGATCCAGGCCGGTGAAATCCTCACTTATACACTTTCGCTTTACAGCCTGGGCGGTGCCATCGCCGAGGTGGACCTGCTTGTAGAGGCGCATCGGCAGGGTCAACCAGCATCTACGCCCACACCATCGCCTTGATCGTTTCTACTTAAAGGTTCGGGTAAGTTTTTATTATTTCATTTAGGAAATTGTACTTGAGAGGTGTTTAATGGCCCCCAATAAACCGCCCCTTCTCTGGGGAACCCGCACCTATCTTATGGGCATCATCAATGTCACCCCGGATAGTTTTTCCGGAGATGGTTTGATGCGGGACGATGATGTCGTACAGGCAGCCGTGACGCAAGCCAAATTATTTTTGCGCGAAGGTGCGGATATCCTGGATATCGGCGGCGAGAGCACCCGCCCGGGGTCAAAACCTTTCAACGTTGAGGAAGAAACGAACCGTGTCCTGCCTGTGATAAAAGCGCTCCTGACGGCTTTTCCTGAGGTCCGTATTTCCATTGATACCTACAAACCATCCGTTGCTCGTAAAGCCTTGGAAGCGGGAGCTTCCTGGGTCAATGATATCTGGGCCTTGCGCGCCAACCCGGAACTGGGGGATGTAGCGGCTGAATTCCAGACACCGATCATTCTGATGCATAATCGATTAAAGCCAGGTTCCGCCGAACTGGAAGCCCGTCTCGGCGGGCGCTATGTCGGAACGAAGTATGATGACCTGCTCGAAGACATCAAGAAGGACTTGCTGGAAAGTGTGGCCCTGGCGCATAAAAAGAATATCCCGGATGAACGTATCATAATTGATCCGGGGATTGGG
>JBMCLF010000149.1:0-4874 GCA_048615215.1 Candidatus Brevefilum sp. | reverse complement strand
TCCAATCGTCTGTGATTGGATGATTGAAAAGGGTTACCCGAATAAGACAGCAACCCCGTCATCAGGTGAGCAAACGCCATAGACAAGCCAAAATCGTGTAAATTTGATGATTTTTATATGATTCTTATACGGTATTCCTTGACAAAGGGGATTCGATAAAATACAATACTAATCCTGATGCGGGGTAGAGCAGTGGTAGCTCGTCGGGCTCATAACCCGGAGGTCCTTGGTTCGAATCCAAGCCCCGCTACTAATATTAAAAAAAAGCGCCCTTACAAGCGCTTTTTTTGTTGGTCCGAACGCTCCGCAGAGCCCCGCTACTAATATTGAAAAAAGCGCCCTTACAAGCGCTTTTTTTGTTGGTCCGAACGCTCCGTAGCGATTCATAAAAAATTATTGAAAACCTCTCGCAGGTGACACATAGCAGGCCCACCCCATTCCTGACCATTGGATCGGTTAGCATGTGAAGCAAAAAGTAACGGATCCATATACACCAGGATGAAATATTTTTACAATCTTCAATTCAGTCTCTCTTAAAATTGACTAAATATCTTCGACCCAGTTTGGAAGTTGTGCATAAAATTCTTGCATCTCCTTTTCATCCAAAGGCCGGTATTCCGTATCACCAAGATGAGTATCTTTATTTTCCACGATCAGCCAGGATGAATCACGCGAACCGATTACAGTGTGCCATGCACCTTTAATAACATTGTAGATTGTTCCAGGAACTGCATCCACAACATAAATCCCGTCAGGCGCAGCAATGACCAAAGCAGCGGAACCTTCCACAAGCACAAAGACTTCATCGGTCAACACATGTCTCTCCACCCTGTTTACCGCAGATGCCTCTGCGCCGGGATCCCAATTCAAAATCGCCACCTGCCACCCCTGGCTGAAAACGAGAGGTGCATACCCTTCCTGAGACCAGTTGAAGATTTCCAACCCATTTATTTTGTCCATAATGTATCCCTTAAATGATTAATGATTTTTGTATGTTGAGCAAAATTGAATGATGATTAATGGTATCCATTTTATGCCTGCATCAAAGCGCTGTAAAGCCCGGGGAGGTTACCAGATTGAATCTTTCATGTCCCTTGTTTAATCCCTTTGGAAAAGAACACTAATAATTTCATGCGATGAAACTGAAATTTTGATACTGCCATCGTCCAAAATATTTAGTTCGTTTTGGATTTTCTCTGCCAGGTTGATTCGATACGCTGAAGAAAAATTAATTAATGGCCTGATGCTGATCTCAAGCATGACATCGGTGACGTTATAGCCCCGCAGGATCCAACCTTCTCCTTTTTCCGCAGGTTTAATGGCGCTGATGACAAATTCCTCTGGTGAGTGGGTAATAAATGAACCTTGTTCCGATATTTGACCAGTGTGAAGCTCTGTCTCAATCGCTCGGAGGTTGGATTGAAATGCAAATGCTGTATGATAAGCATTCCGCCAGTCACCTCTGTGTGGGATGATAGCATACTCAAATGACCAGTTCCCTGGCATTTGCGCACCTGGCGTTTCATAGGCCGGCCCTGCATGCCCCTGACGCACAGTGAGATCGCCGCGCGAGAGCCAGCCCACACAGCGCAAAAGCGTCAATGCGATGTCTGATCCCACTCCCTCCGCTCCCTCAAGCACTTCCACCTCTGGAAGGCCGCGGTTGGCAACCATTAACCCAATCTTTCCATCAGAGATATCCGTAAATGCGCGCTGTGGCACTTCAGGCCGGGGAGATTCAACCCAATCTTCGCCTTTTTCTGGAACACCAACTGGTCGCCGGACGACTTCGAAATGCCCATCATGGTGCGCTTGATTGACTTTAAACGGAACAGGGAAGTGGACGCGCAAGCGATGATCTCTGGCACTATTAACCACCTCAGTGCGAATATCAATCCGTCTCACACCCGGTATTAGCGTAATACGGCTGATGATATGCATTTTGCTCTTATTTTTTCCACGGCTTCTTCTGTCCAGAGACAGCGCTTGGGGAACGGTTATTGAGTATTTCACCTCAATGGTCGGGATGAGTGAATTTGGGTCAACCCTGATAGAATCCAATTGTGGTGTAACCAGAGTATCATTTTCAGGCGGTGAGTAATTATAAGTATCTCCCGCATCTCCCCCATCAACGAATCGGTTTAAGCCGTGAAAAACAGCGCGGGTCTCCTTATCTTCAACCTGCAGTGTGCCATCTTTTGGGTCTGCTTCTACCCGAACAAATTCGTTTTCGATCACATAAGGTGGCTTGCTCGCTTTTGGCCCGGCCAATTTCGCCAGAATTTTCCCGCCCATCTCTGTTTGGACTATCTTCAGTACATAAGGCAGCAGAGGTTTGATTAAGGGATGAACTGCCCGGGGAGGTGCGATTTGTTTTTCTGGTAAAGCGCGAACCCAAAGAGTCTTCCAGCCATGAGCAGAAACTCCAGGGCTCACAAAGCGTATTTTCGACGATCTGGGGGTATGTGCCAGAATATGAAACTGTTTGATTGCGGGGTCAGATTCGAATCTGGCGATCATTTTCTCAGCCTTTTTCCACTGTTGTAAATTTGGGAGTCCCTCATCGTCAAGGATCGCCTCAATCTTTACTGTTGGATCTTTACGGCTGATCCTGACCTGTTGAATCGCCATACCAGAAACCCATCCATCTTCTGCTCCACCAATGGTGTCACGCAAGCCCTTTTTATCGACCAGTAAATTCGCCAATTCTTCATGGCTGATTTCAATGAACTCATGCGGAATGGTTTTCCCCTCTCCATCAATGAGCTCGAACCTGTGAACATCCTCCGGCAAATCCAGTTCTACCTCAACCAGATCGCGATGCGAGGTTCCATGTGGGTTAAAAATGACAATGGCTGAAATAACGCCATCCTTCTTTGTGTTGATCGTGCCTGAAAGCCTTTGAAGTGCCTGTAAGGTGAGTTCTTCACCAATTTGTTCGGCCTGGTCGAAGCGCAGGCTCATCTCCTCATGCACCTGATCGATCGAACACCCACATATCGAATCATGGGGATGATTCTCCATCAACATGCGCCAGGCATGTCGAAGCAGAGGTGGAAAGTTCTTTAGCCATCTTGAAGCAGTCGCCCTGGCCGATTTGTAATCATGAACTTCATACGCAGTGAGAGCCTCGGTAAAAATCACAAAAGGCTCTGCCCATTTTTCCAATAAAATTTGGCTGTGCTGGTTGCGTTGCTTGATCCACATCCGCGTCGAAAGGATGCCTGGCAAGAGGTGCGAACGATCGCAGGCGCGCAGTTCACCCTGGATCACGGGCAGTTTCTCCCTCAAATTTCCTAATTTCTCGCTGGCATTATTAAAATACGCCGGCAGTGTGGAGTGCAAGACTTGAACATCAGCCAGGTGTTGATCTGCGTGCTTTATCGATGCTGCCGTCGCGTTTGGGGGTTCCATGTGGTCAGTTCCCAGCATTATCAAGCATTCATCAATTTCCGAATGAGCCAATAGCGATTCACCAGCCTGATAAAGTTGTTTCGTGAAAAGATCAGGATTCCGGACTGGCAGATTTGCCCCATTGCCGTAACCATCCCTTAAATAGGCCAGAAAAACCGAAGATCCATCTGGAGCTTCCCAAACCAATTCTGCTGGTTGATCACCTACCCCACGCCACAATGCTGCGCTATTAAGCCCAAATCCCTTCAGGATCTGCGGAATCTGGCCCGGATGGCCAAATGGATCAGGAATATAGCCCACAGACATCTTTGGCCCGAACTTACGGGCCGTCCGTTCGCCTTGCAATAGATTGCGGATGTGAGCTTCAGGACTGACCAGAAACATATCCGGCAGGATATGCCATGGTCCAATTATGATCCGGCCTTCTTTGATATATCTCTTCAGGCGTTCTTTGTTTTCTGGGCGCACCGCCAGATAATCATCAAGAATAATCGTTTGGCCATCGAGCATAAAATGTAAAAAGTCGGGATCCCTGTCAAGGATGTCCAGAAGCTTATCAACCAAGCGTACAAGCTTCAACCTGAATTGCTGATAAGTTTGATACCATTCCCTGTCCCAATGGGTATGTGAAATGATATGGAACTTTTTCATCAATGTTCTCCAATTCGGTTGAGTATCAATAGTTAGGAAGCTTTATTAACGAGTCAAATCTTTAAAATATTGTCTTCCCTTTTAATAAATATCGGAAGTAACAATCAAAAGTATAACCGAAGTGATAAAACCCATAATGCCCGGATATGCTTGACTCGTTGAATGAACAATTCTTCTCATAGCGAAAGTGTAATTGAACGAACAACGATTATTGCTATGTCAGTTTTTGCCCTGATCGCCTGGGTCTTTACCTGGCTAATAGATATTATTGTTTTTCAACCATGTGAACATAATCAATCACGAGACCAATCAAGAAGAAACAAGCCCTCTTGAGCGACCTAAAAAGTGAAAGTTCATTTTCCTGAATCCTTCTGTCTGTTATTCTTTATGAGCCAATCATAAAGAAAAGCACCCAAAGGACCTGCAAAAAGCGGAATAAGGATCGGTGGAATTATCCAATAGAAACCTTCAAAAAGACCTTCGGTGCCCACCAAAGCACCCCACAGGCGTGGGCCCAGGTCTCGCGCCGGGTTGATCGCAAACCCGCTGGGTCCGCCCAGCGATAATCCGATTGTAGTCACAGTGAGTGCAATAACGCCCGAAGAAGCAAGCCTCCGGGTATTGTTGTTTTTTCTTTCCCGTCCCGCAAGGTAGCCCCACATCAGCAGCATCGTGCCGAACAACTCGGCAACACAGGCCACCACCACGCGGAATTCACCAATAGCCTCAGTGCGTTCACCTGCCCCAAGGGCCGTTTGATACACCGATCCCGGGCTCGTTGCCCAAATATTTGGCAGGCCTGCAGGGAA
>JBMCLF010000148.1:0-4877 GCA_048615215.1 Candidatus Brevefilum sp. | reverse complement strand
GGGATTGAGTCTGTCACTCTGTCGGATGATGAAGCGCGCCGGCGAGGCACCCAAAAGACGGTGCTCGAACGCCGTTCACCGCCCACATTTGATATGCTGGTTGAAATCCAGGACCGAAATCGGATCGCGGTGCAGAGCGATGTTTCCGCTGCGGTGGATGCTTTACTGAGAGGGTATCCTCTGCCGCCAGAGATCCGCTACCGGGATGATGAGAACAAGATTCACACTCAAAAACCGTCTGCTCCGAAGTTGAGCACTGCGGCCCAGGCGGTCAGCGGTCAAAAACGTGAAACAACGCCTTTTAGCCGTTCCAGGATGAACCAGCGCCAGGGGGTGAATGAATCTCACCTTGAAACCTTTGAGGAATCGTTGGAGATGGTTCAGGAGGAGCGCAAGAGTCTGAAAGCTGTCAACATTTACCCCTATGGTGTTGCTCGTAATCGCCTGTTACAGGCCGCCAAACAATTGAATGTGCCTGCGAAAATTGTCAGGAATTTGAAGGACGCTGATGCGCTGCTCACCCTCCGCCGTTACTATCGTGAACGGCAGCAACCTGTCACTGAAGCTGAACAGCGCGGGATGCCGATTTTTGTCCTGCGGGCCAACACGATCCAGCAGATGGAACAATTTCTTGTTGACCTTTTTAACCTATCCAGTGTCGCTGGTAAGACACCGGAAGAAAGTGCCATGGTAGACCAGACCCAGGCAGCCATTCAGGCCGTGCTCAACGGCGAACGCTGGGTGGACCTGAACCCGGCCTCTTCTACGGTGCGTCGCTTACAGCACGAAATGGCGCGCCAGGCAGATCTCGTATCACATTCCTACGGCAAAGAGCCGAACCGCCATGTAAGGATTTTTAGAGATTGAGTATGTTTATCACCCTGGAAGGTCCCGAAGGCAGCGGAAAAACATCCCAGCTCCACGCACTGGCAGAGCATCTGCGCCTGGCGGGTTATGAAGTTGTTGTCACCCGGGAACCGGGAGGTACCGCTGTAGGGGACCAGATTCGTGATGTATTGATGAATTTGGAAAATGTGTCCATTGTCCCACGAACAGAAATTTTGCTGTTTCTGGCAGCCAGGGCACAGCATGTGGAAGAGTTGATCCGTCCTGCGCTGGAAGCTGGCAAAGTGGTGCTTTGTGACCGGTTCGGCGATTCGACCCTTGCCTACCAGGGCTATGGGCATGAAACTGATCTTGACACGCTGCGCTTCCTGTTGAATTATTCAACGGGCGGGTTGCAGCCCGACCTGATTTTGCTGCTGGATGTGCCGGTGCGGCAGGGATTGGCGCGTAAGCTGGAAAATAGTAAAGAATGGAACCGGTTAGACGCTTATGCCGAGGCCTTTCATGAACGCGTACGCCAGGGGTATTTAACCCTTGCTGCGCAGGAACCGGATCGGTGGGTGGTGATTGATGCCACCCGGAAGCAGGAGCAAGTACAGGATGCCATGCGCGAAGCAATCCTCACCAGATTGAAGCAAGAATAGAATTTCGGCCCAATCCTGAAATATTGGGTCGTTTTATTTAATTGAAAGGTAACTTGTGATCAAAAAAATATTAACTTTAGTTGTTATTGGGCTTTTTTTGTTTTCAGCATGCTCACCGAAAGAAACCGCAACACCCACAGCCACATCGACATCAGAACCCGCGGAAGCTGTTACTGCCACGGAAAGTGTTGATCAGGTGGATGGAGAGTGGATGTCCTGTTCAACGGTTTTTGACTATGATATCACAGCCGAGACAGCGCAATATCAAGCTGCTGCCGATTTGCAGCCGCCAATCACAGAAGATGATTGGATTTATGGTAAGTTTGATGCACCTATCACGATTGTCGAATATGCTGATTTTCAGTGCCCGGCCTGTGTGGGTTTCTCCTTGGGAATTAAAGATTTGGTCAATGACTACCCGGGCACCATCCGGGTGGTCTTCAGGCACTTGCCATTGCCCTCCATTCATGATCTGGCCTTTATTTCTGCAATGGCTGCTGAAGCTGCTGGTATGCAAGGCAAGTTTTGGGAGATGCACGATTTGCTCTATCAGAACCAGCAGCAGTGGAATGCGTATTCTGAAGAAGAATTCATCGATTGGGCGGTTTTCCAGGCGGAAGCTCTGGAACTGGATATTGACCAATTCACAGAAGATCTGAATGATGAGGACGTACGCGCTGAACTTGAATCCGTTAACCAGGAACGGTTAGCCGCTGGAATGCAATATACACCATTTGTGGTCTTAAATGATCGTGTTTGGCGAGATAATAAACCAAATCTGTTTGGGTTGATAGGTATTTATGAATTCGATGGTTATGAAGAATGCCCGCCCTGGGTGATTAACGAGGGTCAAACCTATATTGCCAGCCTGGATACCAGCGCCGGGCAAATTGATGTTGAGCTCTACCCGGATGTTGCCCCCATGGCTGTGAACTCCTTTGTATTCCTGGCGGAGGAAGGTTGGTATGATGAAGTTTATTTCCATCGTGTGATTGAGGGATTTGTGGCTCAAGCCGGCGATCCCTCGGGTTCGGGTTCGGTTGGTCCGGGTTACACATTCATTAATGAAACGGACAATGATCTCACCTTTGACCGCAAGGGAATCCTTGGAATGGCAAATGCAGGTGAGGATACCAACAGCAGCCAGTTCTTCATCACATTGGCACCAGCCACCAGTCTTGATGGAGGGTACACGATTTTTGGTGAGGTTACAGAAGATACCTTGCCTGTCCTTGATGAGATCGCTCAACGCGATCCTCAAACAGCAACCGATTTTGATGATGCCACGATCATATATAAGATCGAGATCAGCGAATAGTAGCAAAAGGACTACCACCGAATGGCCAACGAAAACACCTCCCAAAAAACCTGGCAGACTTACGTTTCGCTTGGATTGAGTGCCCTGGGGGTAGTTTTCTTTCTGATCCAGGCTTTATCCCTGAGCATCGTTTTGCTGGTCAATTTGGCAGAGGGACAGCAAGGACCCATGCAAGCCATCTCTTTGGGGTTGATATTGTGGTCAGCTCTGCTTTCGAGTGTGCTCTTGCTGCCTGTATTAATCCTGAGTTGGCATCGGTTGAAAGGGGATGAAGTTCCAAATTGGTTGAAAATGGGCCGTCCGGACTTACGCAAAGCTGTATTTTGGGTGATCATTATCTGGCCTGTGGTGGTCGCTCTTGGCTGGTTGATAGCGGGCAGACCGATGGCTGCAACCTTCTTGCTGGGGCCAATCAATATTCTGGTCGCCGGTTTGCCAGTGTTGTGGATTTTTAATGCAGCAGGTTGGAAGTTGGATGGCGGCCCACGGTTAAGACAATGGCAGATATTTGGCTTCAGTCTGACGGTTGTGCCTTTCCTTGTCATCCTTTTTGAGATTATTGCAGTTTTGATTTTAGTCATGTTTGGCTGGCTGTATCTCAATTATCGGATCTCGATTGATCCGGGGCTTGAGCGTGATTTAACCCTCCTGGTTGACCAGATCAGCGCCTCTGGGCAGGATATCAATCAGCTTCTTCAGGTTATTGAAACCAATTTCCTCCAGCCAAGTGTTCTTTTCTGGGCGGCAGCTGTCATGGGTGGGGTGATGCCGATTATTGAGGAGATCGTTAAACCCATCGCGCTTTGGCCGCTGGCCGGCAAAGATATCACCCCTCAGGAGGGCTTCATTGGCGGTGTGTTGTGCGGGGCGGGCTTTGCGCTTACAGAAAACTTGCTGTATTTCAACATGGCGGTAAACGCTGAAGAATGGTTATATATGGCCATCGGCCGAGCTGGGACGGGAATTTTGCATATGCTGGCGTCCGGTCTGGTTGGATGGGGCCTTGTGAATGCCTGGCGTAGTGGTAACTGGGGATCCCAGGCGTTATTAACGCTGGCGTCTTTTATCCTGCACAGCTTATGGAATGTGTTGGTTTTATTTGTCGGATTTGCTCCGGGGTTGTTGCTTGAGTCGGACCCAACTTTCTGGCAGGCTATACTTTTCAACGTCCCAATTATTCTATTGTTGATCCTTTCATTGGTTGGCTTGTATCTGATCAACCGGAATTTTCGTAATAAAAATAGCAATGATTTTATCCGCGAGAATGATAAACTCCAGGAAGATTTCAGTGCGCCTGCCGCTTGAGAGTAGAAATCAGTTTACAAATTCGTTGAAGATATGAGGAACAATACATGAGCAAACCACCTTTGCTCGACCCAATCCGTTTTCTGGTTCGAAGCCTGACAAAATTTATTGTGATTGACCGCGAAAATCTTCCTGAAACGGGTGGGGTTTTATTGACCACAAATCACCTCAGCCGATTGGATACGCCTCTGCTGCTTGCCTGCACAGATAGGGATGACCTTGTCGCAATCGTGGCAAAAAAATATCTGAAAAAGCCTTTCTTTAAATGGGTTCTGAGCAAAGTCGGGACAATGGTCTGGATGGACCGGGAGCGGACAGATTTCTCAGCATTGCGAGATGCCCTTGAACAATTGCGAAAAGGTTCCATCGTGGGGATTGCTCCGGAAGGAACCCGCAGCAGTGACTCAAAAGGTTTGCTTAAGGGCAAGCAGGGCGCTGCACTGCTCGCAGCTAAAGCTTCTGTGCCAATCGTCCCTGTGGGGATTGTGGGTTCCGAGAAAATCAACAATCATTGGCTCAGACTGCGGCGCCCACCCGTCACAATCCGGATCGGCGAACCTTATATCCTGCCTGAGATGGACCGGGATAACCGGCAGGCCTGGCTCTCCCGCTATACGGATGAAATCATGTGTCGGATTGCAGCGCTGCTGCCCCCGGATTACCGTGGGTTTTACAGTGATCACCCCAGATTGAAGGAACTGCTGGCAGAATAGAAAAAGGGCAAAAATTTCCGAAGACAACCCGATGATGGCTGATTTGATTGA
>JBMCLF010000147.1:0-4884 GCA_048615215.1 Candidatus Brevefilum sp. | reverse complement strand
AATAGGACATTTTAACTTTGCTAGAATAGGACATTACTACTTTGCCCTAACAGAACCCCAAAACCTGGTTGACTTTAATCACCGATAACAATATAATATTATTCCTTGCCCCGGCTGGCGTTTTTGCTGGGGTAGTATCATGTAACCCCAACTTTCCCGGTCCCTGGCGGTCGCACGCGAGCGAGATTGGCTAAGTGAAGATTGGAGTAAAAGAAATGAAATTTGTTATTGTCGAACAAGGCGGCAAGCAATACCGTGCTGCTGAAGGTGAAACGATCGAAGTTGATCGTCTGCCGAATGAGGTGGGTGAAACCCTCTCCCTGGAAGATGTTCTCCTCTCCGTTGATGGCGAAGATGTAATGATCGGCACTCCCTTAATTGAGGGTGCTAAAATCCAGGCGAAAGTGGTGAACCACTTCAAAGGTCGCAAGATCCTGGTATTCAAATACCGCCCGAAACAACGTTATCGAGTTAAATCCGGACATCGTCAGCAGTACACACGTTTGCTGATCGAATCGATTGAAATGGAGTAATTATCAATGGCACATAAAAAAGGCGGCGGCGCATCGCGAAACGGTCGTGACAGTAAGGCGAAACGACTGGGTATTAAGAAATTTGGTGGTGAATACGTTATCAGCGGTAATATCCTGGTCCGCCAGCGCGGCACCAAGGTTCATCCGGGCTGGAATGTTGGCATGGGTAAAGATCATACCCTCTTCGCCACAACGGAAGGTCTTGTTCACTTCGAGACTCTTCCCACTGGGCGCAAAAAAGTCCATGTCGTTACCATCCCAGAGGAAGAATAACGTTTATTCACTTTGAAAGGAACGTGACGAAATTATGAAAAAAGAAATTCATCCCGAATATTATAAGGAAGCGACAGTGGTCTGCGGTTCCTGCGGCAATACCTGGAAAACAGGCTCCACCCAGAAAGAAATCCGCACCGAGGTTTGCTCGAACTGTCATCCCTTCTATACCGGCCAGCAGCAGCGCATCCTCGACCGTGAGGGTCAGGTGGATCGCTTCTATAAACGCTTGCAGGCACGCCAGGAATATCTTGACGAGAAAGGGGCCAAAGAAGAGGAACTACTCTCCGCTGACCGCCCGATTGAAGAACTTGGCTTGGGCACCCGTGTGGACAACGTCCTTGAAGAAGCCGGCATCAAAACCATTGCAGACGCTCTGGAGCGTTTGGAAGGCGGCGAAAAGGCCATGCTCGATATCAGCGGTTTTGGACGTAAGTCCTTGATCGACCTCAAGAAGGCGCTGCGCCAGCAGGGGTACAGGATCCCCGAAGCCGCAGAAGAGATCACGGTTTAATCACAAATCAGATTCAAAAAATCCGGTAAACTTAACAGGCAGATATTCCAATATCTGCCTGTTTTTTCTATTCTGGGAAGCAGAATGCTCCGCAGTTTGCTGTGTGGGTTTTGTGAATAAGGCAGAAACGAATTGGAACGCCTGAAAGGTGCTGGAGATTCCACCTCATCGGTCCGCTTCGCGGACAGCTTCCCCTCGAGGGGAAGTCTTAAAATCCTCTTTATCCTATTAAGACCTGAGATACAATAGTGGAACCAGGATTAGCCTGAGATGTCACAAACTTTATATATTTTGAATTTTTTATTTGATGACGGGAGAACAATTAATGAAACACGACGTGGGTTCAATTGAGGTGATTTGCGGCTCGATGTTCTGCGGAAAAACAGAGGAGTTAATCCGCAGGTTGCGGCGGGCAAGGATCGCCAAACAACAGGTGCAGGTCTTCAAGCCTGCCCTTGACCATCGCTACAACCATAAAAAAGTGACCTCTCATTCGGGGGTAGATTTAGATGCGCTGCCCGTGTCTTCCTCCAGCGAGATCTTAGCGGCTTTTGACGAAAATACCACCGTTGTTGGTGTGGACGAAGTCCAATTCTTTGATGATGAGATTGTCGGGGTGGTTGAGCAATTGGCAGAAAAGACGGTTCGGGTGATCCTGGCTGGATTGGATATGAATTTTCGCGGTGAACCTTTTGGATGTATGCCGCAGTTGATGGCACGTGCCGAACGCGTGGATAAGCTGCAGGCGATTTGTATGGTATGCGGCAGGGCGGCCAGCCGGACCCAACGGCTGGTGGATGGGGAACCGGCGCATTATAATGAACCGCTTGTGGTGGTCGCTGCCCAGGAACTCTACGAGGCGCGCTGCCGTGAACATCATATTGTTCCCAGGGATTGAGGACAAAGGAGAAATATGCAGGACTATCACGAGTTTTTATCGGAGATTTTAATTCCCGAAGATGAACTGAAAACTCGCATACGAGAATTGGGGGAGCAGATCAGCCAGGATTATGCGGATAAGAGAATCCTGGCCATTTGCATTTTGCGGGGCGGTGTGATGTTCCTGACGGACCTGATCCGTCACATCAAGCCGCCGGTGGCGATTGATTTCATGGGTGTTTCGTCCTATGGGGCCGGCACTCGTCAATCGGATGGCGAGGTGCGGATCACCCTGGACCTGACGACCAGTATCGCAGGCGAACACGTGTTGATTGTGGAAGATATCATTGACAGCGGGAACACACTTTCTTCGGTCATTGAGATGCTGCGCACACGCAACCCGGCCAGCCTGGAGGTCTGCACGCTTTTAAATAAGTTTTCACGGCGGGAGGTGGACGTCGCCATCAAGTATTGCGGTTTTGACATTCCCAATAAGTTCGTGTTCGGCTATGGGCTGGACATGGACGAATATTACCGGAACCTGCCATTTATTGGTGTGGTAGATTTGGATAAATATGAGGCCGAAATTTAATCCTGAGATTATAAGCCTTCTCGAATTGATCCGGGGAGAACTTTCGCAGGGACAGGATCTGTACCTCGTCGGGGGTGCGGTGAGAGATGCACTGCTCAATCGGAAAATCAACGATCTTGATTTTGCCATGGAGGGCGATCCCACTTCACTGGCAAAAAAGCTCGCAAAACGATTGAACGTCGGTTTTTTTGTGCTGGACGATGAGCGGCGTACGGCCCGGGTTTTGTACCGGAGACCCGGGGGGGACCTTTCACCGCTTGATTTTGTTCAATTCACGGGCGGGGGACTGGCTGTCGACCTGCTCAACCGGGATTTTACAATCAATGCCATGGCCGTTGCGCTCAGAGATTTGGAAGGAATTATCGACCCTCTACGCGGCCGGGAAGACCTGGCTGCGGGGCTTTTACGTCCCTGCTTAGACCATGCATTGTTGGATGACCCTGTCAGAGTGCTGCGGGGCATCCGCCTTGTTCTGCAATTTGATCTGGAATTTGTTGAAGTTCTGAAAACTCAGATGCTGGGTGCTGCGCGCCGCCTCCCAATGACCTCGTATGAACGCCAGCGTGATGAGTTCTTTAAGATCCTGGAAGGGCCCGATCCTGCTGAAGGCATGCGCCACTGCCGGGCCTTCGGCGTCTTTACAACCCTGATCCCCCCCTTAACCGAACAGGAAGAGATACCGGTATCTCCACCGCATACACTGCCCCTGTTTGATCATACCATCACAACGGTTGAGATCTTTGGGAACTTGCTGGACCAAATTCAATCTGGACACTCTAAAAAACAAGACCTTCCCTGGTGGATGTCTTATGCGGTTAAGGAACTTTCGCCGTTTTCAAGAGAAGCCGCAGCTTACTTTTCAGAAGAGATCACCCCGGGCCGATCAAAACGAGGCCTGGCGCTGCTGGGAACACTGCTGCATGATATCGGGAAGCCGCTGACAATGAAGATGGGCGAGGACGACCGCCTGCATTATTATGGCCATGCAAGGGTCGGGGCAGATTTGGTGTGGGATGCTGCCCGGCGTTTGCAGTTGAGCAATGCTTGCCGCTTGTGAATGAGAAAAAGCCCCTCTCCCGGAGGGAGATTTTTCGGTTTTTCAAAGAAACCGGAGAAGTCGGGGTTGCGATTGGGCTTCTTTCCCTGGCCGACACCGCAGCGACTTTTTGTCAGAACCTGACAGAGGAAAAATGGGGGATGGCGGTGAAGGTCACAAAGGGTTTGTTCAGTGCTTGGTGGGAGCACCGCCAGTCGATCGTTTGGCCATCTCTTTTGCTGGATGGTGAAGACCTGCAAAAGGAGTTTGGGCTCAAACCTGGAAAACAAATCGGGCAGTTGTTGAGGGCTTTAGAAGAAGCTCAGGCTGTGGGAGAAGTCAACTCTGTAGAAGAAGCAAAGACATTTATCCGTTCTCGTATCGACCAGACTGAGGAAGGATGAAATAATGAAAGCGATGATCAATGGCACTCAACTTGGATATGACGTTTTTGGCAGGGGCGGACCGCCGATAATTTTGGTCCATGGTTTTGGGCTGAACCGCAAAATCTGGTATCCGGTGGTCAAAGAATATTTGCACAATCAACAAGTGATTTTGCCCGATGTGCGCGGGCATGGCGAAAGCGATGCGCCTGAGGGGGCTTACCATATGTCATTGCTGGCTGAAGACCTGCTCAATTTAATGGCCTTTCTGAGCATCGACCGGGCGATCATCTGCGGCCACTCCATGGGCGGCTATATCACCCTGGCCTTTGCTGATGCATATCCCGATCTGATGTCCGGGATGGGTTTGATCACCACCCGGGCTGGAGCAGATACAGAAAAAGGGCGCGCCGGCCGTTATGAGAGCATTGACGCGGTAAAGAAAGAAGGCCCGACAGCGCTGGCCGATTCCCTGGCGCCGCGGCTGACGCATGATGAGGCCCTGGTACAGGAAATGCGTGCCATGCTTGCAGAGACCTCGCCGGCGGGGATCATCGGCGCGCAGAAAGGAATGGCTCAGCGTCCGGATCGGATGAATTTACTCCCTGAGATCACCGTTCCCTCTTTGGTTGTGGCAGGTGGGCAGGATCAGATTGTTGACATTCAGGAAGCAA
>JBMCLF010000146.1:0-4889 GCA_048615215.1 Candidatus Brevefilum sp. | reverse complement strand
ATTTTATCAGATTTTAAATAAAACGCTGATTTCCTTTTGTCATGATAACAAAGGCCGCATGCTGAAGGACAGGCTTCTTGAAATACCAGGTCCTTGCTCCACTTGCAGACCTCACATAACAACCAACACTTAAAGCAAAGAGAAAGGGGCAGTTTTGGAACTGCCCCTGTGACTTATCATGATTGCTTTCAGTCCAGTCAGGTTCAGAGCTTTTCCTCAAACAAAGATTCCACGATCTGCTGGCCTTCTTCAAGGATTGTTTGAAGGTGCTCTTTACTCTTAAAACTTTCAGCATAGATTTTGTATTTATCTTCGGTGCCCGAAGGCCGGACAGCCACCCAACCATTCTCGGTTACAATCTTCAGCCCTCCGATATCGGCCTCATTGCCCGGCGCTTTGGTCATCTTTTTCTGAATCGGCTCGCCGGCCAATTGATCAGCTTTGACCATTTCTGGTGTCAGCTTATCAAAGACCGCTTTTTGTTCAATCGAAGCACTGGATTCTAGGCGTTCATAGTGCGCTGTACCAAATTCGTCTTCAAGAGACTGATAATGCACGGACGGATCTTTCCCCGTTATTGCCAGGATCTCAGCTGCCAGCAGATTCAGGATGATCCCGTCTTTATCTGTGGTCCAGGTGGTGCTGTTTTTGCGCAAAAATGAGGCCCCAGCGCTTTCTTCACCGCCAAAACCGAGCTGGGTGCTTAATAATCCTGGAACGAACCATTTAAAACCGACAGGGACTTCTGTCACATCACGTCCCAACGAGTTTGCCACTCGGTCCAGCATGGCACTGGTCACTACCGTTTTACCAACAGTGACCTCCTTGAGCCAATCATGGCGATTGGTGAACAAATACCAAACGGCCACAGAAAGATAGTGGTTAGGTTTCATCAACCCAATCTCGGGTGTGACAATCCCGTGACGATCGTAATCCGGGTCATTACCAAAGGCGATATCAAAACGATCTTTCATTTCGATCAAGCCAGCCATGGCATAAGGCGAGGAGCAATCCATGCGGATTACGCCGTCATAATCTACCGTCATGAAGCGAAATGTCGGATCCACGGCACGATTGACCATTTCAAGGTCCAGCCCATAGGTTTCAGCGATAGGGTCCCAATACTCGATCCCCGCACCGCCGAGTGGATCGACACCGATCTTGATCCCTGCTGCAGCAATGGCACCGATATTTAATACATTTTGAAGGTCTTCCACATAGGGCTGAACAAAATCGTACAGCTGAGTGTTTTCAGCTTTGAAAGCACGTGTCCAGGGGATTCGTTTGACAGATTTCAAGCCATCCTCAAGGATCTGATTGGCGCGTTTTTCAATAGCCCTGGTTATTTGAGTCCCTGCAGGCCCCCCGCTGGGTGGGTTGTATTTAATCCCGCCGTCCCTGGGCGGATTATGGGAAGGGGTAATCACCACGCCATCCGCCAGGCCCTGGTCGCGGGCACGGTTGTAATTGAGTATTGCATGGGAAATGACCGGTGTGGGTGTATATCCCAACCCTTTTTGAAGCCTGATATTCAAGCCATGGGCAGCAAAAACCTCCACCGCTGTCCGTAATGCGGGCTCGGAAAGCGCATGCGTATCTTTACCAATATTCAGCGGACCATCAATGCCTTCGGATTTGCGGTACTCAACAATCGCCTGGCAAACCGCCAGAATGTGATCCTCGTTGAACGAACAATCAAGCGATGAACCGCGGTGTCCCGATGTACCGAAAGATACCTTCTGTTCAGGATCAGAAGGATCAGGTTTCTCGGTGTAATAAGCTGAGACCAATTTAGGGACGTCAATCAATAATTCCCGCGGTGCGCGTTTTCCGGCGAGGGGACTTTTTTCCATTTCTCCATCCTTTTTGTTTATTATATTGATCTATTTCATTATACCGCTTGTATTTTCAAAGATTTTGGTCAGAATCGCCTGCATTAGAGCTGTATCAGAAAATTTTATAGAAATTTGATTATTCCACTCCCTACAGTATAATGACTGAGTTGATTATTGGCACGTGAGTTTGAGGTCTTCGCCTTAAACAAAAAATATTGGAGTTTAATTTATGTCAGAAAATGAAGTTTCAACGATTGAGAAAAATGTGGTTGTAACACTCGATTACAGTCTGGAAGTCGAAGGTAAAGAAATTGATTCCGGCCCCATTAAGTTCCTCTATGGGCACGGAAATATCATCCCCGGGCTTGAGAGTGAAATTGAAGGCATGGAAATTGGTGATGAAAAAGAGGTCCAGGTCAAGGCCGAAAATGCTTATGGTGAATACGATCCGGATTTAGAATTAGAGGTTCCTCTATCCACCTTTCCTGAGGACTTTGATATCCAATTGGGCCGCCCGATGCGCCTGCAGGATAATGAAGGACGCGTCTTCACAGGCGTGGCGACGGCCATCACCGACGAAATGGTTAAGTTGAACTTGAACCACCCCCTGGCCGGCAAAGACCTGCTCTTCAAGACAAAAGTAGAAGAATTGCGTTCCGCAACGGAAGAAGAAATTGAGCGCGGCTCGCTGGCAGAAGGATGCAGTGGGTGCTCTTCCGGTGATTGCAGCGACTGCTGATCGGAAGAATTTACCCGGAAATAATTTTAAACACACACAAATCTGGCATTGACGCTCATTTAGGTCTATGCTAAAATAGCGTGCACGCCCCCATCGTCTAGTGGCCCAGGACGTGGCCCTCTCAAGGCCAAAACCGGGATTCGAATTCCCGTGGGGGCATTTTTTATTTAACATAAAAACTAAAAAATGCGGCACTCTCAGCCCCCCAAAAAAGCGCAGGTGCCAAAACCGGGATTCGAACGAAGTTCCCGAAAGGGTACTCCATTGGGGGTATTTTTTATTTAACAACTGAAAAATGCGGCCCTCTCCGCTACCCGAAAAAGGCGCAGACGCGTAGCGGCGCATGAAGCAGCCCTAAGAATCACACATGACCTGAAATTACGATGGTAAATAGAACGCTTAGATGCGTTCGTCGTCCCTCCGGGACTACCTCATAATGACACGTCAATTTATCATAGTAGGATCGAAAAATTGTCAATCAGACAATCGCGAAAATTAATCCCCCAGGGGGGCTTACACAAACAACTGCTGTTGGTTAAACTTTTTTAGGATTGGCATCGAAATGATGGTCTCCAAATTGATAAACAGCAAAAAATAGAAGATCTAAGAATTTCTGAGAAGCGAACATATACACCTTACCAGGAAATGAATTCTCATCAGGATCTTTCATAAAATTGATGGCGTATGAGCATAATTAAAGCTTTAAATCTGGTTCATTCATATGAAGTCGAAGGCAGTCAAATCCGTTCAATAGACGGAATCACCCTCAATATTTCCAGAGGGGAGTGGGTTGCTATATTGGGTCAGAATGGCTGTGGGAAAACCACCTTTGTAAAGCATCTTAATGTTTTGCTCGAGCTCCAGGGCGGAGAACTCACTGTCGCCGGGCTTGATGCCAGGAACGCAGCCAATGTCTGGAAGATTCGCAAAAACTGCGGGATGGTGTTTCAGGATCCCAACAATCAATTTGTGTCCTCTGTTGTCGAAGAAGATCTTGCTTTTGGCCTGGAAAATTTTAACACCCCCAAAAGTATTATTCCCGCTAAAGTCAAAGCAGCACTTGATATCGTTGGAATGGCTGGATTCGAAAAAAGATCACCCCAAATGCTATCCGGTGGCCAAAAGCAAAGGATTGCAATTGCGGGCATTTTGACAGTTGAGCCGGATATCATCATTTTTGATGAGGCCACAGCTATGCTCGATCCCGAAGGACGGGAAGAGGTTATTGCAACCATCCAGAAGCTTCATGATCTAGAAAACAAGACGATCATCATGATCTCTCAATATATTGAAGAAGCAATTTTCGCTGACCGGGTTGTCCTGCTTCAAGACGGGTATCTACTTGCAGATGGCGCGCCGCGCGAGATCCTCACCAATCGTGAATTAATGTTTAACGCCGGTCTGACACCTCCCCAAGCCGTAAGCGCCTATTATGATCTGAAAGATGCGGGGGTGACACTACCAACCCCTCCGCTTACCAGTCAAGAACTTGTGGAGGGCCTATGTCAATTGTCATAGACCAGGTCTCCTTCACTTATTCACCCGGCACAGTTTTTGAGATGGTCGCTCTTCGAGATATTTCATTGACCATTGAAGATGGGGAATACCTTGGGATCATGGGAAAGACGGGCTGCGGCAAATCCACGCTGATCCAATTGCTGGTCGGTTTAATGCGCCCCTCTTCTGGAAAGATATTAATCGACGGCAAGGATATCAACGGAAGCGAATACAACCGAAAAGAATTACGCCGGAAAGTCGGGATCGTATTTCAATACCCAGAGGTCCAGCTGTTTGAAACCACAGTTGAGAAGGATGTCGCATTTGGGTTGAAACATTCAGGATTATCCCCATCAGAAATTGCTCAAAACGTTCGCTGGGCAATTACAACTGTTGGCCTTGACTTTGAGAAGGTCCGGTCTATGTCACCTTTCAGCCTCTCAGGCGGTGAAAGGCGACGGGTGGCTATTGCAGGGATTCTTGCAGCGAAACCTACAACATTGATCCTGGATGAGCCCATCGCCGGCCTTGATCCCGTAGGGAGGCAAAACTTTCTTGAACTGACCAGGGATTTAAACGCTGCTGGCGTCAGCATTATTATGGTTTCCCATAATGCAGACGCCCTGGCAAAAAACGCAACTCGCGTGATTATTCTTGAATCCGGTCGGATTATTCTGGATAAGCCCTCAAAGGAGGCATTCAGGGATACTGATTTTTTACGCGAAAAGGGGATCGGTATCAGCCAGGCGAGAGAGATCGCCTACCTGCTGAAAGAACGGGGGTTTCCTATTCCCCAGGACATCATCCGATATGATGAG
>JBMCLF010000145.1:0-4892 GCA_048615215.1 Candidatus Brevefilum sp. | reverse complement strand
TCCAAATGCCTTCAAAGGGAATTACCGCGTTGCCATACGCCTGCAAACACTTGATGATGTCTATTTCGCCTATAACTGGTTTTACAACAATACAGCCACTACAGGCACTAATACAACAAGCTACACCGGCATCCCGACCTTTTCCATCACTGAGGTGGAAAAAGATGACTCAGTGACCGTAAAAACCCATAACTTTCCAGCAAATATTGACTTCAAGGTGTTGATGGGCAAGATGGGGACGAAAGGTGTAGGAGGGACTGTCGTGACGCAGATCAACAGCGGTACAGGCGGGGAATTTTCCGACACATTCAATATTCCATCTTCACTCGAAGGGGAGGAACGGATCGCCATCCGGTTGGAGGCGTTATCCGGAGGCTTCTTTGCCTACAACTGGTTCAACAATGCAGAACATCCCTGAGATGATCTACACTGGATCAATTCAATAATAAATTTATAAAAGATTTTCAGCGGGTTTTTAAGTACATAACCTCTGGTCGTCAATCTTCTTATGTGGTATGATGCACCCGAGGAATTAAACTATGAACAACAAAATAACAATCATTGAAGGTCCAACACCTAATTTTGACTCCGTCGAAGCAGACTTCCTGATGGGCATCAACGGTTGGACGGCCGGTTTGAGTGAAGGGCCGTACCTCTACGACACCTATCGCACAACCCTGCGCACTTTCAACGGCGCTAAGCTGATCGAGCGGTGCCACACTGCGTGGTCACACAAAACTACCATGTACCTGGAATACCGCGATCCAATTGGGATGAGAAAGGAAGTGCCTATCGTCGCAGCACGCACCATTGATTCCGACAGAGGTGACATGCTTGTGCTCTGGGTTCGGAAAGATCCTGAAGAGGACGAGGAAGAAGATTTCAACCTCGATTTTGACGACATGGACTCCGATTGGTAAACAATACTAAACTAAAAATACTCAGCGCCCTTCGCAATGAAGGGCGCTTTATTTTTTTTGGTACTCCAGGAGGGACTCGAACCCCCAACCTAGGCGTTAGGAGTGCCTTGCTCTATCCAATTGAGCTACTGGAGCCAGTTCAGACATCAGGATTATAGCACCAAACTATCCCGGCGGTAAGACGGTCCATGGGTTCAAGAAACCGCCATGATAGCGTACCTCAAAGTGCAGGTGAGGTCCGGTGGAATTGCCTGTTGAGCCTGAATAGCCGATGACCTGCCCCTGTCCGACGTTTGTCCCGCAGCGAACATTTATTGAATTCATGTGAGCATACAGGGTATGATGCCCGTTGAGGTGATCAATCATGATCACATTTCCATAACCATTGCTGTCCCAACCCGCATAAACCACAACACCAGAATCCGCCGCATAAATTGGCGCGCCCGTGCCTGCTGCGATATCAATCGCCAGGTGTCCAGACCAATAGTCATTACCGGAGAGATAATGATTATCCGCGGGCCAAATAAAGAACCCGGTCCCGCCAATGCCGCCGGTAATTTCACAACCTCCGGGAAGATTGGCATTTGTGCCGGAACGACCAACCGCATAAGTCGGTACAACCCACTGCTGGAATTCACGCTGACCACCTGGGATCATTATCATTTCGCCAGGTTCAATCTCCGGATTGGTAAGATCCAGACGGTTGCCGGACCAGTTCAGGATATCATCCACAGAGGCTCTGAAATCTCTGGCGACCACTTCCAGGGTGTCACCTTCTTCCCATTCATACAGGATTCCATTTGTCGGTGGAATCAACAAAACCTGGCCAGGGGAAAGTGAATGCGGGTCATCTTTTAGCACAGCATAATTTGACCAGAGCAATGTCTCGGGATCGATATTGTATTTTTTAGCGACACTGAAAACCGCATCCCCGGTTTCAACTTCATATTGAACTGGATTACTGCGCGGCCGCGTAGGCGCGATCGTACGTGTTTCAGGATCACGGACCAGAAAGGATTCCGATTCTTGTGCTGAAAAATTAGGCATGTTGGCAAGTGCCTCTGTTGAGGGATCAGCCACTTCACCAATCTCTACCATCAGGCTATCTTCCTTACCCGTCCGGTCGGCCAGTTCGCTTGCCAGAATCGGCTGCCAGTAGAGGATAGATACCAATATGGCAACCAGAACCCCGGTTACGATCCAGGAAACCCAGAACTGCCAGGTTTTATGTTTTTGTTGGTTGGTTGGTTTTTTCTCTTGTTGAGTCAATTTAATCACCTAAGATCAATTATACTTATTGATCGTTAAGAGTTTCTAAGAATTCAAGGTTGGTTTTGGTGCGAGAAAGTTGCTGCACCAGAGCTTCCATCGCCACAGCCGAGTCCATACCTGCGCCCTGGGGTGGGTTACTGATCATCTGCAGGTACATCCGGCGCATCAACCAGGCCCGCTTCATAATGTCCGGTCCCAGGAGCAAGTCTTCCCGTCTTGTGGAAGACCGTTCAATATCAATAGCGGGGAAGGTGCGTCGTTCTTGCAAGCGCCTTGAGAGATGTAATTCCATGTTACCCGTGCCCTTGAACTCCTCAAACACAACATCATCCAATCGAGAGCCAGTATCCACCAGGGCTGTAGCGACAATTGTCAATGAGCCGCCCTCTTCCAGATTACGGGCAGCGCCAAAGAAATTCTTCGGTGGATATAATGCCGAGGGGTCGAGGCCACCCGAGAGCGTCCGACCGGAAGGATTGACCACCAGATTGTACGCCCGGGCAAGCCGGGTTAATGAATCCAGCAGAATCACCACGTCAAGGCCAGATTCTACCAATCGTTTTGAGCGTTCAAGCGCAATTTCGGCCATACGGACATGCGCTGTAACAGGTTCGTCAAAGGTGGAGGCTACCACTTCCGCATCCACAGAGCGGTCCATGTCCGTCACTTCTTCCGGGCGTTCACCGATCAGAGACATGATTTGCCGAACATCTGGGTGATTGGCGGAAATGGCATTGGCAATTTCTTTCAGGATGGTGGTCTTTCCCGCTTTAGGGGGTGAGACGATCATTCCACGTTGGCCGCGCCCGATCGGCGCCATCAGGTTGATAACCCGTGTAGAGAGAACTTTGGGATCGTACTCCAGGTTGAAGCGCTTATCCGGGAAGATGGGTGTCAGCTGGCCAAACTCCGGGCGGCGGCGTGCTTCATCAGGCGTAAGCCCGTTGACATATTCAACCTTGAGCAGGCCGTAATGCCTTTCGGATTCACGCGGAGGGCGCACATGCCCAATCACCATATCGCCCGAGCGCAATTCATAGCGTCGCAATTGTGCCTGAGAGACGTAAACATCCTCCGGGCCAACGCGGTAATTCTGCCGGAGGAAGCCAATCCCTTCATTCATAATCTCCAAAACCCCACCACGGATTTCCAAACCCTCAGATTCACCCATGGCACGGGCAATTTTGAGGATCAAACTTTCTTTTTTGTGACGTGTGGGGCGGGGGATGTCCAGATCTGTAGCAATAGTGCGCAGTTCAGTCAGTGTTTTTTGCTCTAATTCAGTAATTTCCATTATTCTACTTTTCTCTTCTTTGATCTAAGCCTCATATTGATGATTTCAATTGACGTGACAACTTCTCTCAAATGTTTTCTGAGAGTACCTACAAACAACAAAATGAATAAGGGTAGGTAATAACAAACGAAAATAAAAAAACAAATTAAAAAGCTGGCTCTCTCGCGCGCTGATCTAGGTACAAAACATTCCTATGGAAAAATCAATTATTTTCTGTTAAAGGCATTCGGGAGACATGCTTTCGCGCAACAACCGGGACTGATTTAACATTTCTTTTACCGGTTTTCTAAATTTTTCTGGGTAGTTCGAATATTATAACCGAAATTAAATTCCCTCGCAAGACAACCATTATAAAATGTGAACCTTAGAGGAGTTTTTCTTATATACCATCATACTCGAAATTCCAGTCCGGTCAAGGTTTTGTTGAAATTCACTGGCCAGCAATAAAGTCAAACAAAGTAATGTAAGACCTCAATCTAGAAATATAATTTACCCATCAGTATTGGACAGCGCTTCATTAATGCTTGCTATGCTATAATCGAGTTTAAGGTAAATCTGACGCTTTCATAACCAGGAGCATTTGATGGCACGCAGAAAAACAAAAAAAACCGCCTCTAAAAAGCCCGGGCGCCGGACTTCACAAACGAAGACTCAAAAACCTCTCCTTGAAAGCATCTCACCCCAGAGACGCAAGGATATTTTTGCAATTCTTCTGATCCTCCTCGGTGTTTTAACTCTGGTCAGCCTGCTCACACAATCCAGCGGCAGTATCATCGCCTGGTGGGTGAACGTACTGGGATGGGTCTTCGGTTGGGGCACCTATTTGCTCCCAATCCTCTGGATCGGCATCGGCGGTTGGATCCTCCTGCGCAGTTTTGACCGTACACCAAAAATGACGGCAGAACGGGTGATTGGCATTGTACTTTTATTCATCAATTTATTGGCCTGGTTTCATTTTTTAATTAATGGGGGCAGGCCGCAACCAGAAATCCTCTGGGGGGGCGGCTTTATTGGAGACCTGATCGAAAATGCCCTGGTAACAGGCCTCGGACGACCCGGGACCGCCATCGCGCTCATCGCCTGGTTCTTGATCAGCCTGGTCTTTGCGCTGGACCTTACCATGATCAGCCTGCTCAGGTGGGCTAATAAGGCCGTGAATAAATTCTTTAAAACAATCCTCAAATGGATTCGAATCCTGATTGAGAAATTTAGAAAAAATCAGCCTGCTGCATCAACCAAAGACCCAGCTTCTATCCAAAGCCATTCGGAAATACCCCAATCCACGCCTGAAAAACTGGATAATGCACCAGTTTCTGAGGGTGAAGGCGATCCGAACAGCCTGTATTACAACCAGATGGCTCAACAGCCCGTGTGGGTTCTGCCTGACCCAAATGAGATCCTCGATC
>JBMCLF010000144.1:0-4897 GCA_048615215.1 Candidatus Brevefilum sp. | reverse complement strand
CAAATTGCAAACCGCTTTCCCAACCTTGAATATGCAGACGCCGATCTGCAAATCTCGCTGCGTTTTGCCGCTGAAACCGGTGCCTTCCCTCTTTCATACTGCCGCGTACTGGCAGATGAAAACGATCAACTCCGAAACATTGAAGTGCTCGAAGATGCCTGGATGTTAAAGCCCAGGTCGATCCCGCTGCGAATCATGTCCCTGGCGCCAGACGTCGCACCCCATCATGCATTTCCTCATTACCTGAAAATCCAAATGGATGACGAGGAATATCGCCTTGATTTTTCAACCTGGCGGCCCCTGCTGATCAATTTGCGCGCCCTGATCCAACGCCACGACCCGGACCTGTTCCTGACAGATTGGGGGGACACCTGGCTTTTGCCGAGGCTGCTCCAGCAATCTCAAAAACACCACATCCCCCTGGGACTGAACCGGGAGGCCGCCCGTGATGTGAGCTGGCACAAGGAACGCACTTATTTCTCCTACGGCCAGATTGTCTACCGCGGCCAGCAGGTCCACTTATTCGGGCGATGCCATATCGACCGCCAGAACGCCATGCTCTGGAAGGATTACGAACTGGACGGCACGATTGAGGTCAGCCGGGTCACCGCCCTCCCCCTGCAGACTTCTTCGCGCGTATCGCCCGGAACGGGCATCTCTTCCATCGAAATGCTGGCCGCTCTGCGTGAGGGCATATTGGTCCCCTGGCAAAAACAGCAGGCGGAGATGCTCAAACCCGCCGCAGACCTGTTCACCGCTGACCAGGGCGGTCTGGTTTACCAGCCAAAAATCGGCGTGCACAAAAACGTAGCAGAGATTGATTTTGTGTCGCTTTATCCGGCCATCATGGTCCACTTCAACATCTCACCCGAGACGATCCTGCCGGATCCGCACGCAGAAAATATCGTGCCCGCGCTGGGGCTGTCGATTGACACCAGCCAGGACGGCCTGATCCCCAAAGCACTTCGACCGCTACTGGAAAAACGCATTAAGATGAAGAAACACATCGCCAGCACGCCCAACTGGGATCCTTTCCGTAAGAACTTCAACCACCGGTCATCGGCCCTCAAATGGCTGCTGGTGACCTGCTTCGGCTACCTGGGATATAAGAACGCCCGCTTTGGGCGGATCGAGGCACACCAGGCTGTGACCGCTTATGGGCGGGAGGCCCTTTTACGCGCCAAGGAAGCCGCCGAGGATATGGGCTACCGCGTCATTCAACTTTATGTCGATGGGTTATGGGTGCAGCATCCGGATAGAAGCCGACCTGAGGACATCGAACCCCTACTCCTTAAAATCCAGGAGCGCACCGGGTTACCCATCTCACTGGACGGGATTTATCGTTGGGTGGTCTTCGTCGGCTCCCGGCAGAATAAGAAACGTCCGGTCGCCAACCGCTATTTCGGCGTCTTCCAGGATGGATCAATCAAGATGCGCGGGATTGATGCCCGCCGCCGTGACAGCACACCTTTCGTAGCAGATGCCCAGCGGCACTTGCTGGAGCTGCTTGCCAGCAAAACAGAACCGGAGGAGGCCCTTCCAGAAGCTGTGGCCTATTTACGCAAACGGATCAGGGCCCTGCAAAAGGGCCAGGTGAAACTACCCCAGCTTATCGTCCGCCAACGTTTGGGACGCAAGCTGGAAGCCTACCGCACCCCCTCACCTGCCGCTCGGGCGGTGATGCAGCTCAAAGCCGCTGGCAAAGAAATGCGCCCCGGACAGAGAGTGCCGTTTCTCTACACACTCGGCAGGCCGGGGGTCTTCGCTTGGGACAGGCCGCAGGGTCCCAATCCCCGTGCTGTGGATGTGGCGCGCTATCAGCGGCTGCTCTTGCGAGCCGCCGCCATTGTGCTGGAATCCTGGGGATTGGATGAAGAAAAGCTAACAGAGAAAGTACTTTCCAATGCCAGCCAGTTACGCCTGCCGGTCCCGCCCAAACAGCACCCGCGCCAGCATCGCCGCAATATTCCAGGCGTCGTCAACACCGCGGTAAACCGAGCCTTCGAAGGGCAATCCCATTAGGTCAATTATTTTATCCAGCCTACGTGCCATTCGACTGCCGTCCCATTACACACACTCGCTCTTGTTTGGCACGCGTCATCCCCTCCACGACCAGGTTATATGATTCGTCAATCATCCTCTGGATTTCATCATCCGGGATTGTCCCGTCCAATGTTAAGGTATTCCAATGTTTTTTGTTCAGGTGATATCCAGGCTTCACTGCAGGGTATTGTTTGCGCAGGATCACAGCATCGATTGGATCCGATTTAAGTGAGATCGTGAGTGGTTCCTTTTGCCAGGCCACCAATGCAAACATCTTGTCCAGCACCTTAAATACCAGAGCATCGGGTCCAAAGGGCATGTCTGGACGCGAGGCAGGTTTACTTTCCAGATATTTACAGAGCGCTTCGTATTCCATACCGATTTCTCTTTTTTAAATTAAGCTCTGAGAAATTCAACTTCTTCGGCATCAAGGTCTACGATGCAAAAAGTCCTTGGCTCACGACCTAAACCGCCTAATGCTCCCGGGTTCACAATTCGCACCCCCTGGACCATCTCATCTCGCTTTTCATGGGTATGCCCATGAAAAATCCATTTGAACCGTCCTTCTCGCACCAGTTCCATGAGCTTGCCATCGACATGGCTGTGCGTGGCGGCAATGGGCACCCCACCCAGTTTGCCTTTAAAGACCATTCCTGCAAAATTATCCTCCCGCATTTTTTCGAGACGCTTCTTGATTGTGCCTGTTGTATGATCCATATTGCCAGAGGTGAAAATAACACGAAAACCCTGAAAATGTGAAACCATATCAGGACTGGTCAGGTCACCGCAATGAACGATCGTGTCAATTTTCTGATCACGATATGTGCTCAAGACTGTGGTGGTATTGGACAGGTTATCGTGTGTGTCGGACATGACGCCAATTTTCATTCAATTGCTCCTTTTTCGATCTTTCTTCCATTATACCCAGATCAATATCAGCCTCATGCCTCGATTATGTTTTTTTAATGTTACTGGCCCTAAACTTCACTGTGGTAAAATAATTAAAGTAAAATTATTTTGGTCAGTTGTTTATGCTTGACGCCAGGTCCTGATTGACCATTTATGTTTTTTCAGGAATATGGAAGACTACATGTCAACTTCACTCCAACAAGGGATTAACGCAGCAAAAGCGGGGCAAACAACAAAAGCCCTTGATCATCTTAAAGATGCGATTATTGAAGAGCCGCAAAATGCGAATGTATGGGTTTGGATTGCTGCAATTATTGATGATGTGCAAAAACAGGAAATATTCCTCAGAAATGCCCTTGAGATTGACCCGCACAACATTCCTGCGCAGCGTGGGTTGAGCTATCTCCAAAAACGAAAGCAGCACGAGGGGCAGGCCAAAGAAGAAACGCTCTCAGATTTCACCCGACCGATCTCTCCATTTCCGAAATCTAAAAATGACAATGGGCAGCAAGTAGAAGACAGACCTGACACAAGGACGAAATCAGATGAGATTTTGAATCTCACGAGACTACCCAACAACGAGGAACCAATCAATTCATCAGAAGATAAAAACCGGCAAATACCTCGATTGACGACATTTGAAATCGTTTTGCTGGGTGTTGTGGTATTTGTGTTTGCGTTCATTGGCCTGCTCGCATCCAGTTCCCTCTTCGGTTTTAACCTTCCCTGGGGTTTATTGACAAGTGACCGACCAAAGCTCGCTGCAGAGCCTCCCTATCCCGGCGTATTCCTCTATGAGGATGATATCTTCTTTGATTTAGAAGAACATGAAGGGCCGCCGGTAGCACATGTCGGCATTCCTACCAGTTCTTCAGCGCGTCCTGTGACCGTATTTTGGGATACCGATGTTAATCTGAGCAGCCTCAGGCTAATCCATGAATCCGGAACTTATTTGAGTTATCGTTCCTTTCAGAGTGGGAGCAGCGCTAACCTCATACAACCCACCGTAGACCTCCAAAATGGTTTATATTGCCTCAGAGAAACCCATCAACAGCCACCCAACAGTGTGGACAGCTTTTATTGCTTCCAAATCAGCTTATCAGTACAAGAATAAGGTTTCAGAACAGATGCATGGCAGACGGCAAATAGGGGGAAAATACAGACAAAGGTGACAGATAGGCATCAAATTGGTGAACATATTCAGCTGCTAATAATGCAAAATCATCATATAATCATCTCGTTATAACAACCACCCATTTAATTTAATAAAGCACATATGACAACAAACACCATCCTTTCTGCTGAGTTTATCGCCCCTGATATCAAACAATTTACAATCAAGGCCCCATTAATCGCCAAAAAGCGAAAACCCGGCCAATTTGTTATTGTTCGTCTATCCAAAACCGGTGAGCGGATCCCACTGACTATTGTTGATTCTGATTTCGTAAAAGGCACCATCACATTAATTGTTCAGGGTATTGGTAAATCTACCCGAGACATTAACCAAAAGATTGCAGGCGACACCATCCAGGATATTGTTGGGCCGCTTGGCATGCCTTCAGAAATTGAAAATTTTGGCAATGCTGTGGTTATTGGGGGCGGTGTGGGAACAGCCGTAAGTTTTCCTCTGGTGAAAGCCCTTAAAGAGGCAGGGAACACTGTCACCGCCATCATCGGGGCTCGCACTAAAAACCTGGTAATCCTTGAAGAGGAAATTCGTCAGATTGCAGATGAAGTTCTGGTCTGCACTGACGACGGCTCCTATTGTGCTGAGGGATTTGTCACCGATCAACTCTGCACACTCCTCGCTTCAAATGTCCCAATCGATTATGTCCTTGCCGTCGGTCCACTGCCAATGATGCGGGCAGTAGCCGAGATTACCCGGCCTCTGGGGATCAAAACAGTCGTCAGTCTCAATTCAATCATGGTGGACGGCACCGGTATG
>JBMCLF010000143.1:0-4981 GCA_048615215.1 Candidatus Brevefilum sp. | reverse complement strand
GCCCACGTGCGTAACTTCAGCATGACTGCCGACTTTGCTGACGAATCCTGGCGCTATATCCTGCTCCCTGTGTATCTCTCAACTTATAAATATGAAGATAAAACCTACCAGTTGATGATCAACGGGCAAACTGGTGCCGTCGCCGGACAAAAACCAGTCGCCTGGTGGAAGGTCTGGCTGGTGATCGCCGCCCTGCTATTCCCGGGAATGGTACTGGGTCTGATAGGGCTGCCACTGATACTGATGGCGGGTGTTGGTGTGATCCCCTTCGGGATGGGAATTATTTTGTTCATTATTGGGATCGTCTTAAGCGTCATTATTTACAACAAAGCACGCCAATCGGAGGCTCGCTGATGGAAGCAACCACAAATACCATAATAATTGAGGAAAATCAAAACCTGTGGGGGACTGAACGCCTGCCCGCAGGTTGCCCCGAATGCGAACGTGTTTTTCTTGTGTTTTCAGAACAAATTGATGAGCCCTGTCCCCTATGCCGCAAAGGGAAGCTATCTCCCCAGCCGGCTCGAATCCGCCCTGGAAAACCTGAAAAATGGCTGCCCTTTCAGATTCAAAAGGATCGCCTGGCAACCATCTATCAGGATTTCGTTTCCGGCGTTTGGATCAAACCCGAAGACTTCACACCAGAAAAACTCATCAACCGAACCGTGCCCCTTTTTTGGCCTCTTTGGTTGGTGGACTGCGGGATCGAGGGTCACTGGCAGATGGAAGCGGGATTTGATTACCAGGTTGAAAGCACGAAAGAAAATTACCAGAACGGACGATGGGTTTCCCGCAAGCAGATCGAAGACCGCACCCGCTGGGAACCTCGCCTGGGTAAGATTGCCACCCACCTCGATAACATCCCCGCGCCAGCCCTGGAAGACCATCGCAACAGAATCCGCATGACCGGGAACTATCCGCTAGGACAAATGCAGGATGTTCGCCTGGAGAGCCTGGAAATGGCAATGATCGAATGCCCAGACCTGCCCCCGGACGATGCCTGGCCGCTGGCAAAACCCCGTATTGACGAAGCAGCAGGCAGGCTCTGCCAGAAAGCTGCCGGCGCACAACACCAGAAGAATTTCATCATCAGGGCAAACTACACGGACAAACACTGGACTCAATATCTACTGCCAGTTTATATCACCTATTATCTGGATGATGACGGACAGCCTCAAGTATTGATCGTCAATGGCCAATCCGGCGAGATTAATGGCCCCCGTCTGGCTTCGCGCAAACGCGGACTTCACATCGCCGGGATCATCGTCGTCATAGCAGGCGCATTATTTTTACTGGCATTAATCGGCCTTTTACTGAGCATGGTTCTCCCACCGTTGGGAATCCTCGCAGTTTTACTTGGCGGCCTTGGATTTGGTTTAGGGATAGCGGCAATCATCCCGGCCGTCTGGCCTGCGCGATGGAACAGTAAGCAGCAAGACGGCCCACGCCTGACGCAAAAAGGCGGCAACGCATGAAGTTCATCAACCCTGAACGCTTCCAACGTTTGATGATTGAAGCGCAAAACGCTGATTTTTCCGGCTGGGATTTTCGCTGGCTGGCAGGCAGAATGGTGCAGGAAGATCCCCCCTGGGACTATCCTGATCTGGTCAAAAAGAAAATGTCAAAGGTAGACAGCATGCTTGACCTTGGCACAGGCGGCGGAGAACTTTTAGCCTACCTAACTCCACTGCCAGCTGATACTCACGCCACGGAATCCTATCCCCCAAATCAAAGAATCGCCAAAGCCCGGCTGACCCCTTTAGGTATTACCCTCCACGAGACCCGGGAAGATGAGAAACTTCCCTTTCCTGGGGATCGGTTTGACCTGGTGATTGCCCGCCACGAGAGCTATGATCCCGATGAAGTTTATAGAGTTCTTAAAAAAGGCGGAATCTTCATTACCCAGCAAGTCGGAGGGTTAGACAACCTGGAACTGAACCAGGCGTTAGAGAAGAAGATTAGCTTCCCTTTTACAGATTGCAGCCTGGTGAATTCTCTGACCGATCTTTATTCTGCAGGATTCCAGGTTGACCGGGCTGAAAAGGCAGCCTTACCTTCAATTTTCAAGGATATCGGTGCGGTGTTTTACTACCTCAAAGCCATCCCCTGGCAGGTGCCTGGCTTCAGCCCTGATACACACAAAGAGGGCTTAATCCGCCTGCACAATATTATCGAGCGGCAGGACCAGTTTGTGGCAACTGCACACCGATTTTTGATCATCGCCCGGAAAATGGAAATATAAAGATGAAGAAAAAAACATTCTTCTTCACTGAAATCCTCTTCCTTTTCTGCTTTTTGCTGTTCCTATTCGCCAGCGATCTGGCTCATATTGAGCATGGTGCGGAACTCTCGCTATGGTTGATGAGCTTTGCAGTCGTGCTGACAATGGCAGCCACCATTTTCCCCTGGCTGGGGGTCCGCTGGCTGAGGATAGAACCGATGGGCAGCCGGACCTTTCGCTGGCTGGCTCATTTCA
The DNA here is from genome assembly GCA_048615215.1 of Candidatus Brevefilum sp. Taxonomy (GTDB): domain Bacteria; phylum Chloroflexota; class Anaerolineae; order Anaerolineales; family Anaerolineaceae; genus Brevifilum. The sequence continues at coordinate 2,505 of JBMCLF010000143.1, read as the reverse complement.
TCCAGTTTACATCCTGGGCATCATTTACTGCTGCTATGATCCTGCGGTGGGGCCGCAACCTGCAACCTTTTCACTGGTGGATCACCCTGACCGGTATCCTTTGGGCACTCTGGTTATTGGTTTTTATCTATAGCAGGTATGCCTTCTCCACAGATGATACACTTAACCATGAAGAAAGTGATGAAAATACACTTGTGAAGGATTGAATTAAAAGAGGAAGCATGAAAAACGTTTTTGAGTCTTCTCACCCCCTTGTACGTCATAAACTGACCAAACTACGCGATAAAGATACCGAACCCAAGAAATTTCGCGAACTGGTTCGTGAGCTTGGCGCTTTGCTGACGTATGAGGCCACCGCGGACCTGACTACACGTTCTGTCTCGATTGAGACTCCCATGGAGAAAACCGAAGGGGAAGACCTCAAAGAAAAGATCGGGCTTGTGCCGATCCTGCGGTCCGGCCTGGGCCTGGTTGAAGGTGTATGGGAGCTGATGCCTTCAGCAGAAGTCTGGCACATCGGACTCTATCGGGACGAGCGTACCCTCAAACCGGTCGCTTATTATAATCGACTCCCAGTGGCGCCAACGGTGTCTGTCTGCCTGATTCTCGACCCGATGCTGGCGACGGGCGGATCTGCCGTGGCAACGGTGGAGATCCTCAAGAATTGGGGTGTGGAGAAGATTAAATTCATGGGCCTGATCGCCGCCCCGGAAGGAATCTTGCGGCTGCACAACGCTCACCCGGATGTTCCGATCCATATTGCGACGATTGACGAGCGCTTAAATGAAGACGGTTTTATCGTCCCCGGCCTGGGTGACGCGGGCGATCGGCAGTTTGGGACATAAACTGGGTCAATTAATATTTTTCCCACCACCTAAAAAATATTTTTTTAGGTGGGCAGGCTGATCACATAACTTGGCCAATGCCTGGTAATAACAATTATGTTCTATTAATTTCAATCCCTTGATGGTCAACTCGCCACCAATGAACCTAAGCCTTTAGCAACATCCGTTTGTTTGCATCATTTCCCCATGCTCAATTGCTGTTTTAACAATGTGACCCAAACAAACAAAAATGGTGGGGTGAAAACCGCACCCCACCCAACATCTAAAGTAGTTTCATTGTTATTATTCGTATGAAACTAATCTTCCACCTGATCCTGAACAATCGCCACCATAGAAGCCGCTTCGAGAATCTTCAGGAATGAATCGGCCTTCAAGCTGGCGCCGCCCACCAGGCCGCCATCGATATCGGACATGCTGAACAATTCTGCCGCGTTGCTTGGTTTGATTGATCCGCCATACTGAATGCGCATGGCTTCGGCACGATCATTGCCAAACAATTCCTTGAGCAGCGGGCGGATCACATCCTTGTGGACGCCATTGGCGTCTTCTGGCGTGGCGGCCTTGCCCGTGCCAATCGCCCACACGGGCTCATAGGCAATCGTAATCTCTGCCGCCTGTTTCGTGGTGATATCCGCCAGGCCCTTTTTGATTTGTCGTGTAACGACCTCTTCAGTTCTGCCAGCCTCATTTTCTTCCAATGTTTCGCCCACACACACGATCACCTGTAAACCGGCCCCCAAAGCAGCTTTCAGCCGCTTGTTTACCGTTTCATCTGTTTCGCCGAAATAGGCCCGGCGTTCCGAATGGCCGACGATCACATAATCGCAAATTTCAGCCACCATCTCAGGTGAGACTTCACCGGTAAACGCGCCGGAGTCTTCCCAGTAAACATTTTGGGCCCCGACTTTGAGCGATTTTCCCACACAAAGTTCAGCAACCGCTGGGACAGCCAGATACGGTGGGCAAACCGCCGCATCGACGTTTTCATACTTTTCAATCTCAGATAAAAGACCTTTTACCAGGTCTTTTGCCTCAGCGATGGTTTTATTCATCTTCCAATTGCCTGCAACAAAAATTTTCCGCATATCTTCTCTCTTTCATTCATTCGTTTTTTAATATTTAAAAGGTCAATTTAATTTTACCTGTAACAATCGATAATAATCACAACAAAAAGGCCGCCTGGATCAAACCAGGCAGCCTTATCTGAAAACAAATAGTTTTATTTATCATCCAGGGCAGCCAGGCCGGGCAGGGTTTTGCCCTCCATCATCTCCAAAGAGGCGCCGCCGCCTGTGGAGATATGGGTGATCTTGTCTTCCAAACCTGCTTTTCGCATCGCTGAAGCCGAGTCCCCGCCGCCCACGATGCCTGTGGCTTCACTTTTTGCGATTTTTTCTGCCACATCAAAGGTGCCTTTGGCGAATTTATCAAATTCAAACACGCCCATCGGGCCGTTCCAGACAACCGTGCCGGCCCGGGCGATGATATCCTCAAAAGCCTGCACTGTGCGGGGGCCGATGTCCAGAATCCGCCAGCCGGCGGGGACATCACCGACATCCATGATCTTGGAGTCAGCCTGCGCATCAAACGCATCCGCAATGACCACATCTACCGGCAGGACCAGTTTGCCGCCGGTCTTATCCAGGAGCTCCTTGGCAGT
>JBMCLF010000142.1:0-5000 GCA_048615215.1 Candidatus Brevefilum sp. | reverse complement strand
GTTGAGGAAAGGTATTCCTGTCCACGCATCACGTGGGTGATCGCCATCAAATGGTCATCCACGACGTTAGCAAAGTTATAAGTTGGGAAACCATCCGACTTCAACAGCACCTGGTCATCCAGCTGCGAATTTTCCACTGTAATCTCACCATAAACAGTGTCCTCAAAGGTGGTGCTGCCCTCTTCGGGGATGCGCTGGCGGATCACAAAGGTCTCGCCAGAGTCCATCTTTTCAGCCACTTCTTCCTGTGTCAATAGGCGGCAGGGATCGCGGCGCTTCGGCGCGTCTTCAGCTTCAGGTTGGTATTCTTTTTTACAGAAACAGCGATACGCCGCACCCATGTTTAACAGCCGCTGGGCGTGTTCCTGATAGATCGATAGCCGCTGAGATTGAACGTAAGGGCCATGCCCGCCATCCTTTACCGGACCTTCGTCATAATTCAGGCCAGCCATCTCAAGGCCTTTAAAAATTGCTTCCAGCGATTCTGGGATGTTTCGTTCCTGGTCTGTATCCTCAATCCGCAGGATAAAAACGCCGTTGTTGTGACGGGCGGTGAGGTAGGCATATAACGCCGTGCGCAGGTTGCCTATGTGCATATATCCCGTGGGGCTGGGAGCAAATCGAGTTCTTACCATTTCCTGAAACCTTTCATTAATATCCTGTACAAACATCCTACCACAATTTGCCGGTTGAAATTTGTCCGAATTCGGTCAGAACCAAACAACAACCAGTACTTTTTATGCCCGGTTCATGGTAAGCATTCTAAACATCTGTTGGAACACAAAAAGCAACTGATGCGATTTTGCCCTGTTGCTCTTTGAAAGCGTTATTCAATCAAAAAGTGATTTAATTTAACCGGGTTCAACGCAAGGCCATCTATCATTCTAAAAGTGTGTGCGGAACAACAAAGATCTTAATCCCTCCCTGTTCAAATCCCATGGAAAGGTTTTGCTCAAACTTCTCGGCGTTGAGCGCGTAAGTGCTCATCTCCAAGGATCCGATATAAATATAGCGGATGCCATAGCGCCGAATGATCTACAGGGCACTTCCCCAATCTGGCGTTTCATACAGGGTGCGCATATCCGGTTCGCGGTTGGCAACCTCCTCATAGCCTCCGCGCCATTGTCCTTCATGGCCGGGCCAACCCAATACTGCCGGCTGCCCGGAAAGGGTAGACACCCTGGCATAGCCTGAATATTGCCCGCCAACAGCTTCTGCCACGACACCATTTGGTTCCCCAGCAAGCCAGTTAATCGCTTCGTTTTCATCGGGATGTATTTGGGCAAAATAAGCGCTGGAATCCAACGTGTAGCCGTCCTGCGGCGAAAAACCATCCGTTTTGGCCGGAAATGCCAGAATGGGATAGATCAAGCCCAACAGAATGGCCAAAGCCACCAAAATTTTGCCAATCCATTTTCCTTTCCGCAACATCAACACCGAGGCAAAAGCTGCAGAAAGCGACCACAGCATCCACGCCTGATAATAAAATTTAAAAACGGTGTTCATACGCGCCCCGAAAACATCCCTGAGATACAGGAATTCAGGCGCCAGCACCATCATGCCGCCCAGGACGATCATCAATAACACAAAAGGCAGCGGCCCATAGTCCTGCCCTTCATTCCCATCCTTCTTATCCATCATGCCTATCAAAAAAGACAGCCCTGGCACCAGCAAAATTAAAAGGGTCAGCAAGCTCACACCGAAACGCAAACGATGGGCCATGGATGCTGCCAGTGCCCCCAAAAAAGAGGTTTGTCCCTGTGAGGTCAATACCTGCTGTCCAATCTGGGTCTGCAAGACAAGGTATCCCAACAGGATTGCCAAAACCAGCAGACATGCCAACATAAGGAATATGAGACCTGTGCCCCATTTCCAATTAACGGGTCCCTGTTGACGAATAAGATGCCACAGAAAAAGAAAAATCGGGATGAAAAGTGCGCCAAACATCAACCAAAGGTACAGCCCGCGCGTTGGATAGATCAAGTTAGGCAGGATGCCGCCGGCCTGAGATTGAAAGCTGATCAGGAAAGGTGCATACAGGAGTAAGGCCACAATTCCCAATGGTATGGTCAGTTTGAGCAGATCAAACAGGCGATCCCAACTCCACCCCTGTTGTTGGACGCGCCTCAGGATGAAAGCACCCACCACGAGGACAAAATAAACCGGTAGATCCCAGGTATTCAGGAAAGTAATTCCGCCGAGGAGAACTGCACTGATGAAGAATGGACCGCTTCGATATGGAAGTCTTCTCCCAAAGATACGCCACTCGCCATCCAAACCACCCCTGAAGATGTTGAAAGCAAGCCCAACCACGAGCATCACAAAGGGCATCACCAACACATGGGGGTGTAAATCACCCAAAACAAAGGAAAATGCCGGGAATTCATCAATCGGTGAAAGGGGGTTGATATTGCCCAACAGGTCAATATCCTGAATCACCCGCGAGGCCTGCCACCACCACCAAAATCGCTGTGGAATTGGGGTCAGGGGCGGAGAGGGAGGCGTGCGCAGGCTGTCGATGTTCACCCAGGCCCAGAAGCGCGAAGATCCGCTTTCAAGATTCCACCCCACACCAGCCTGGTAAAGAACCTCCAGGAGCGCTTCCAGGTTGCTGACAAACAATAGAAACAGCGGCCCAAACAAAGCCCACCCGAGCGCATTCATTTTTTTCTTGAACTGAGCACTGTAAGCACGGATCAAATTAAACAAAACACCAAATGCCCCAACCCCGCTCATACCGAAGACTGCCGCCAGCATCAGGTTGAAAGCCACCGCACCGCTGGTTGAAGTTAACTTTGCCAGCATTCCTGCCAAAATATAACCAAAATGATAATAAGAGATCGCATAACCCGAAAGCCAGGGATCATGCGGAGGGAACCGCTCGGAATTCAAGATGGCATTAATAAAGGCCAACTCCATGGGTTTTTCTGTGCCGGTGGCGGCGGGATCGGAGGCTCGCACTAAAGCCATAAAGGCAAAACCAACCAGGAAAACCCCTTCAACCATCAGGATAAACCGCCAATGGGTTAGGAACCAATCCCAAACCTGAAAACGTGTGCGCCAGCCCACCCACAGGCTGATTGCGACCAGAACCAGCAAAACAAACAAAATCCCGCCTGGCTGGTTTCGCAGAACGCCCAGGGAACTGAATAGCCAGAATCCAAAACCCCACAGCAGCAGACCCAAAATCCGGCTCAGGCTGTATCCCCGGTCAGCAAGCCGTGAAAACAGGTGGTAGGACAGGGGGAAAGTCAACAATCCTAAAATCACCAATGTCAGATACCAAAAAATCAAACGCCAAAACATAAAAATCCTTTTATGAAGGTCAATAGTCTTCACCACACTCGGATCAATCAACCCGGATAAACCTAATTATAACCAAAACACTCATAAATCTCACCCTGCTGGCATGAACGATGCACCATGGATAATCGAAGGTTAATCCTCAGGAACTTTCCGATGCAATTATCCGTCTAACTTTTACGCTATAATCCAGAGTAAAGGAAATCGCATGCAAGAAGTACACGCGATGCCGATCAAAGTTAACAAAAATAAAAATTTTGCGTCTGCGAAAAAATCCCATCCAAATAAAAGCAGCAGGGCCGCTGCCTTGGGTATTGCGCTTGGCGCGCTGCTCATATTGCTTCCTCTGTCCCTCATCTGCCTGAGCGTTGTTTTGTTCGAGGTCAACCAATGGAATCTGCCCGGTGTTTCTATCTTGAATCAAACCGTTGCATGGTTGAATCCTGAAGAGACAGCTGACCTGATCGATAAAACCTGGAACAAAGAGCGCCAGATCCATCTAATTGTTTCAGAAGGATCTGAAGAGGAAGTCTCGTTGTCTCCGGCTGAACTGGGATACTGGATCGACCCTGAAGCCACCGCCGAAGTGGCGGCATCGGTTGGAAGGTCCGAAGCGCCGTTTTCTGACATTGGTACGGCTTTCCAGGGAGAACAGCAGATCATTTTGCCTGTTCTGTATTTTGACGAGGCGATCGCTCGGGAAACCCTTGAATCCATTGCAAAAACTTATGACACGTCACCTGAAAATGCCAGAGCTGTCTTTCGAGACGGAAGCTGGCATGCGCTCCCCGGAAGGCCTGGTCAGCGGATCCATATCGATGCAACCCTTGATTTGCTATTTCAAAACGCGTTCACTAACCTGGTGACAGAAACGGCTTTGCTGGTTGTGGAACCGGTTCAACCAGAGATAACCAACCTTAGCCCGGCCCTGAATGAGATTGAAAGTGTTGTCGCACAGAAATTGAACCTTAGCGCTTATGACCCTATCCTGGACGAAAAAATTACCTGGTCTGTGCCTGAAGCGGACAAACGCAATTGGGTCTCAATTGACTCCAAAACGCTTGATGTTAAACTTGCCATAGAAAAAGACGACGTTCAAAATCTAATCCAGACCTGGGAAGCAGAATTAGGCGAGGGAAGAAGTCTTTCCAACCTCCCTGAAATCAGCGCTATCCGAGAAGCCTGGACGGATGGTGGCACGATTAAAGCAACGATTACCCACAAACCAACCACTTACCAGGTGGGCGCAGGCGAAAGCCTGTGGTCAATCTCCTTGAAGCTGGGCATGCCTATGTGGCACATCCTGGACGCCAATCCCGGGCTGACTACGAGCAACATCACTTCAGGAATGCGCCTGAAGATTCCTTCCAAAAACGTGCTCATACCGCTGACACCGGTGGAAAACAAACGCATCGTGATCGATCTCAGCGATCAGCGCATGGCTGTCTATGAAGACGGGCGGGTGCGCAACACTCACATTATCAGCTCCGGCATGTCCGACTCCCCCACCATGGCGGGCATTTTTCAGATCCAAACCCATGAAATTAATGCCTATGCTTCCAATTGGGATTTGTGGATGCCCCATTTCATGGGGATATACGAGGCCTGGCCTGGCTTCATGAATGGAATCCACGGCCTGCCTCTTCTTTCCGACGGGCAGCGATTATGGGCCAGCTCCCTGGGATCCCCTGCCTCCT
>JBMCLF010000141.1:0-5003 GCA_048615215.1 Candidatus Brevefilum sp. | reverse complement strand
GCAATTTCGTTGGCGTAGATGCTGCGCTCAGGAGAGCGTACATTGATGCAGAAAGCAACGACGAAAATGGAAAAATCCCCTCTTCGTCCGAATTAGCCGTCATGACCCGCGTGCGTGCAGTGCATGAAGTGGTCCCTGTTGACCTGCACATCCCCGGTTGTCCGCCAGATGCGGACGTCATCTTCTATGCATTGACGGAACTGGCTCAGGGCCGAATTCCTGACATCAAAGATGAAAAACTGCACTGGCATTAGGAGGTAAATATTATGGGAAAACAAAAAATAACGATTGAACCCGTAACCCGGATTGAAGGTCACGCCAAAGTGACCATTCACATGAACGATAATGGCAGTGTTGATAACGCCTACTTTCATGTTAACGAATTCCGCGGTTTCGAAAAATTTTGTGAAGGCCGGATGGTCTTTGAAATGCCGCAAATCACACCCCGTATTTGTGGCATCTGCCCGGTAAGCCATCACCTGGCTGCTGCTAAAGCTGGTGACATTGTGATGGGCGTCACACCCCCTCGCCCAGCGTCCTTGCTGCGCGAGCTCATGCACATGGGGCAGATCATTCAGAGCCACGGCATGCACTTCTTTGAACTCGCCGGGCCTGACCTTATCCTTGGCTTTGATGCCGACCCAGAAACCCGCAATGTGGTAGGGCTGATCGGTGCCGATTCAGATCTGACCGTCCGCGCTGTTGAACTCCGGAAATTTGGACAGGATATCATTTACCAGATCGGCGGGCGCCGGATTCACCCGAACTTCGCTGTTCCTGGCGGTGTCAACCAGGCGATGACGGCTGAAAAGCGCGATCACATTCGCGCTGGCGTCGACAAAGCCCTGGAAACAACCCAGATCGGGATCCAACTCATCAAAAATTGGGCAGATGCCAACATCGAAGATATTGAAAAGTTCGCTGTCTTCCACACCGGTTACTTTGGGCTTGTAACGCCCGAGAATGGCCTGGAACTCTACGATGGCAACATCCGCCTCGTTGACAGGGATGGCAAACAGCTCGAATGCTTTGACGCTCAGGATTATTTGGAAATCATTTCCGAGCATGTTGAAGATTGGTCCTACCTCAAATTCCCTTATTACAAGAAAATGGGCTGGCCGGATGGCGTCTACCGGGTTGGTCCTTTGGGCCGCCTGAACGCGATTGATAAGATCGATACGCCCCTGGCGCAAGAAGAGTTTGAAACCTATCAGAAGATCAATGACGGCAAACCGGTTTATCATACACTTTATTACCATTACGCCCGTTTGATCGAAACCCTCTTCGCTGTAGAAAGAACGCGCGAACTACTGGATGATCCGGATCTACTGAGTAGGGATATCCTCAATAAGAAGTTCGACTTCAAAGGTGAGGGTGTGGGCGTGATTGAAGCCCCGCGCGGAACTCTGTTCCACCATTACAAGGCCAAACCCAGCGGACAACTTGAACGTGTCAATATGATCGTCTCTACCGGACATAACAATTGGGCAATGAGCGAAGCGGTTGATTCTGTCGCCAAAACCTATGTTAAGGGGCCAGAAGTTCAGGAAGGTATGCTAAACCGGGTGGAAGCAGCTATCCGTGCTTACGACCCCTGCCTGTCCTGTTCCACACATGCTGTCGGCCAAATGCCAATTAAAATCGATGTGCTGAATGCAGAAGGAAAAGTGAAGCAAACCCTCCAACGAGATTAATTCTAGAACGGAACCATCCCTCCTCTCCGAAGTTTTCGAGGAGGGATTTATCTCCTTATTGATTAAGGACTACGTTATGAAAGCAGATACGCTTGTCATTGGGTATGGGAACGCAGACCGGCAGGACGACGGTGTCGGCTGGCATATCCTGAAAGGGCTCGCTGAACGCATTGGCGTTTCGATACCGGATGATCCGGGAGCAGCGATTGAGGTTGAATCAGACGTCGCTGATCTGATGTTCATCCTGCAAATCTACCCCGAACTGGCTGAAGAGATTACACATTACAATCGTGTATGTTTTGTGGACGCACATACTGCGGATATCCCGGAAGAGATCTCCTGGATTGAACTAACACCCGAGTATGAAAAATCACCCCTGACCCATCACATGTCCCCGAGAACGGTGTTGTCCATCGCCCGAACAATTTACGACCAAACACCGGAAGCAATTTTGGTCTCTGTGCGCGGTTTTTATTTTGAATTTGAGCGGGAGCTCAGCCCCAAAACTGCTGCCCTGGCAGAAGAAGCGACAGAGCGCATCTGGGATTGGGTCAACAACCGGGAATAAGCCGGTGATAGTAATCACACCTTGCCAATGACAAACAACAATATCAAAAACGGTTCTTGGATAGTAAATTAATAACATCATTACAAAAAGGTAAATCGCACTAAGGATTTGAATGCTCAATCAGGCTGATTTGACATCCACAATAAAAACCATTCCATGGTTCCTGGAACTTTCCCCCGAAAGCCTCCAGCGCCTGGTAGCGATCGCTGAAGTGCGCTCATTTGAAGAAGGGGAAATCATTTTCTCTGAAGGAGAACAACATTCCTATCTCTATGTGATTCTGGAAGGCCAGGTAAGTCTTGAGAGCTATGTGCCAGGTCATGGATCCATGCCAATCCTGACTGCCGAGTCGTTGGATGTAATTGGGTGGTCCAGCCTGACTCCTGTTGTCCGACAGAAAACCAGCACAGCACGAGCCTTGAAACACACCAACCTGCTGGCCTTTCATGCCAAAAGTTTAATGGCAACCTGTGAAACCGATTGCGACCTTGGTTTCATTATTATGCGCAGGCTGGCCAATATTGTTGCTTCACGTATGTTAAATCACCGCCTGCACCTGTTAGGTATTATCTCCTCCCAGGGAGATTAACCCAAATACTATAATTTTAGTCTTATAAGTACTATAATAATGCGATGCATGAACTTTCAGTAACCGAAAGCGTGCTTGAAATCGCCTGCAGACACGCAAAAAAAGAAGAGGCGACAAACGTCACTGATATCTATTTAGAAATTGGCCGCCTCTCAAGCATCATTGATGATTCAGTTCAGTTCTACTGGGATATCATCAGTGAGGGAACGATTTGCGAAGGAGCAACCTTACATTTTAAGCGTGTTCCGGCGAGGTTAATTTGTCAGGAATGCCATCAAGAATACACAATGGACAAAGAACTCCAACCCTGCCCAAATTGCGGCAGCGCCAGGATCAAAGTCCTCTCAGGAAATGAATTTAATCTTGACAGCATAGAAATTGAAAGGCAACCATGAGTGAAAAACGCGTAACCATTGTTGAAAAAATATTAAACGAAAACGATCGTCTTGCGGACGAAAACCGTAAGCGCATCGAAAAGTCAAACACCTACGCCATCAACCTGATGGCTTCACCTGGGGCAGGAAAAACCAGCTTTATTCTGTCAACCATCAATGCCCTGCTCGATGAAGGCATCAAAATTGGCGTTATCGAAGGTGACACCGCCCCTGTGACCATCGATTCAGACAAGATATCAGCAGCGGGTATGCCGGCTGTTCAGATTAACACCGGCGGAGACTGCCACCTGGATGCGCTGATGGTCGAAAGGGCTCTGGTACAGCTGCCATTGGAAGATCTCGATCTGCTCATCATCGAAAATGTCGGCAATTTGATTTGTCCGGCTGCTTTTGATCTGGGAACCCACAGCAAAATTGTGATTTCCAGTGTGCCCGAAGGCGATGACAAACCCTATAAGTACCCCAACATTTATCGCGGTTTGGATGTCTTGATCGTCAACAAAATTGACCTTCTACCCTATATCGATTTTGATATGGACTACTTCAAAAAAGGGGTGGAAATGCTCAACCCCGGTTTGAAGACCTTTGCCCTTTCCTGTAAAACGGGCGAAGGACTTGAAAATTGGCTGGGATGGTTGAGGTCAAAGCTCCCATCGAAGTAAGAATTGTCCCAAATGACCCAAGAAAGCCTGCATATTCACATCAACGGCATTGTCCAGGGGGTTGGTTTCAGGCCATTTATTTATAACCTTGCTGAAGAATTCGGCCTTAAAGGATGGGTCAGAAATTCTGCCAGTGGTGTGGATATTGAGATTACAGGAAGCAAACCCGTCCTGGAAGCCTTCCTGGCGGCCATTCCCGATGCAGCCCCACCCCTCGCCCAAATTGATACGATTGATTCCCATACCATTGAATTGCAGCCTTTCAATGATTTCACCATTGTGAGGAGCAAGGACCGCAGCTCGGATTTCATTCCGGTATCCCCCGATGTTGCTGTTTGCGATCAATGCCGGGACGAAATGTTTGATCCATCAGATCGCCGCTTTCGTTACCCCTTTATCAACTGCACCAATTGCGGGCCGCGTTTTTCAATCATCAAAGACATACCCTATGACCGCCCCAAAACGACCATGGCGGCTTTCGTCATGTGTGACGACTGCCTGGAGGAATATGAGAACCCGGCTGACCGGCGTTTTCATGCACAGCCCGTCGCTTGCCCGAAATGCGGTCCACAGGTCTGGTTCGAAATTGAGCCTGGAAAGCCCATATCTACAAAAGATCAGGCTATCACGCAAGCACGGGAGTGGCTGGCTGATGGCAAAATCCTGGCTGTAAAAGGCCTGGGTGGCTTTCATCTGGCATGCGATGCTGGAAACGCAAATGCAATCGACCGCCTTCGTGAGCGAAAAAGACGTCCTGCTCAACCCTTTGCCCTGATGGCATTTGATCTTGAAACCATTGAACACTTTGTGGAAGTTTCCTCAGAAGCGAAATCGCTCCTGACCAGCCCACAAGCGCCAATTGTCTTGCTTCCCCAAAAAAACCACCTCTCCCTGGCAGAAAACATCGCACCTGGGCAGACTAATCTTGGCTTTATGTTACCCTACACGCCCCTGCATCTGCTGCTCCTTGAACCTGCTGAAGGTCATCCGCAAGCTTTGGTAATGACCAGTGGAAATCTTTCGGAAGAACCAATTGTTCATGAGAACAATCAAGCCAGGGAAAAATTATCCGGCTTTGCTGATGCCTTTTTACTG